>DUUN01000014.1 GCA_012841535.1 Gallicola sp.
GGAAAATAAGAAAGGAACTGGGAAATAATTATAATTTATAATTATATAAAATTTTAAAAGTAGTTTGCTTTATGTCGCTCGTTGTATTAATATAAATATATCGGATTAAAAAGATTTGCCTTTACTATAAACTACAATAGTTACTTATAGTTAATAATACTTTTAAATATATTACTAACTATAGTAGTAAAACGATTGTAAAGTATCTTTTTATTACCGATATTCTTATTTACTATTATTTAAGGAGCAAAATATTATGAAACCAGATAATCTGCCTACAATAAATGAGGTTTTAAAGAATTTGTACAGTAATTTACAATTACAAAGAAAAACTGAGTATATCCCCTTAAGTCAAGCTTATAACCGTGTACTAGCTGAAGATATTCTAAGTAAAAACACCTTACCACTAGTAAGAAGTTCAAAATTAGATGGAGTTGCCGTTAACTTTTTAGATTTCCAAGAAAATTATCCTAAAAGAAAAATATGGGAAAAGGATATCGACTATTGTTTTGCAGATACAGGAGATGACTTTAACTCAAAATTTGACACAGTAATTCCTATTGAAAATATTACTTTTCTAAAAGATGGAGGCTTAAAAATATCTTCGGATTTTATTTTAAATAAATACAATGGTGTTAATAAAAGTGGAAGTCTTTTAAAAAAGCAGGAATTATTAATAAAAAAAGATAGCAAATTAACTTTTTTTCATTTAAATTTACTGGCAAGTGGTGGATATAATATACTTCCAGTTTATAAGAAACCCATAGTTTCCTACATACCAACAGGAAGTGAATTAATATATCCAAGTGTTCCTCCAAATAGAGGGGAAAATATTGAAAGTAATGGTATTATGGTGAAGTCCTTAACTGAACAATGGGGAGCTAAGTTAATTACATATCCTATTTGTAAGGACATTAAAGCGAACTTAAACTCCATTTTAGATGAAGCCTTACACTTTTCCGATATTGTCCTTATAAATGGAGGATCTTCAAAAGGTAGTGAAGACTTTAACACTAAAATTATAAAAAATAAAAGTAGTTTTTTTCAACATAGGGTTAAGGTAGCCCCCGGTTTTCCCATAGGAATAGGAATTATTAATAATAAGCCTGTTATTAACTTGCCAGGTCCACCTATGGCTACTTTTGCAGCTATGCATTGGTGTGTGAAAAACTTAATTAATCACTATTTAAAAATAGAAAATTCTTCAAATAATATAGCTTATGGGGAACTTAGTCTAGATTTAGAAACTCCTGAAAAAATAGATCTTTACCTTCTTTTAAAAATTGAAATTTTACCAAATAAATTACTAGTAACACCTCTTTCTAACAAAAACCGCCATGGAGAGAATATGTCCCTTTGTAATGCTATAACTAGAATTCCTGCTGCTTCTAATTTAAGAAAAGGAGATTTAATAAAATTTGAATGGATTTAAAGGACAAGACAATGAATAGTAATAATACTAAAGATACTAACAATTTAATAAAGAAAATTAATAAGGATAATATTATTTTAATATTTTTACTAGTTATGCTCATAATACTAGCACTTTTTTCCATTACCCTTGGAAGATATGGCATTCCCTTTAAAACTGTATATGAAACTATTAAAGATGTCCTATTTGGCAATTTAGCAATAGATTCTAAGGAAGCATCAGTAATATTTATAATTAGAATTCCAAGAATAATTATGGCAATAATAGTAGGAGCATCTTTATCAGTTGCTGGTGCAGCCTACCAGGGAATGTTTAAAAACCCAATGGTTTCTCCTGATTTATTAGGAGTAGCTGCTGGCGCATCTGTTGGTGCCTGTATTGGACTACTACTATCATTAAATAGTGTGGAAGTTCAAATATTGGCCTTTATTTCCGGTTTATTAGCTGTTTTATTGGTTATGTTAATTAGTTCTGCCGTTTCACAAACTGGAAGTAATAATCTACTTACCTTGGTTTTAGCCGGAACTGTTATTTCCTCTTTGTGTACAGCTGTTACATCCTTAATTAAATATATTGCAGATACAGAAACAAAATTACCGGAAATAACTTTTTGGCTTATGGGGAGTTTAGCAAAAACAGGAGCTTGGAAAAATGTAATAATCCTACTTATAATGTTTTTAATTGGTGCAGTACCCCTATATTTTTTAAGATGGAAAATAAATGTTATGGCTTTTGGAGAAGAAGAAGCTCAAACTATGGGAATAGACACAAGAAAATTAAGAATAATAATTATTGCCTGTTCAACCCTCTTAACTGCTTCATCTGTAGCAACATGTGGGGTTATTGGTTGGGTAGGTTTAGTAGTTCCTCATATTTCAAGATTTTTAGTTGGCCCAAATTATTTAAAACTATTACCTTGCTCTATGCTAATGGGTGGAGTATTTATGCTTCTAGTCGATACTGTAGCAAGAAATTTAACAGCAGGCGAAATTCCTCTAGGCATACTTACATCAATTATTGGTGCACCAGTATTTATCTATATGTTATTTAAAGGAAGAAAGGCGTGGTCATAATTAAAATTACTGTAGAAAATTTAGCTTATGGCTATAATAATAAGGCTATAATGGAAAACTTTAACCTTGAAATAAATTCCGGAGAAGTTCTTTCCTTGTTAGGACCTAATGGTGCCGGTAAAACAACTTTGTTTAAGTCTTTACTTGGAATTCTACCAATTATAGATGGTGAAATAAAATACGATAATAAAAATATAGGCAGTATCTCAAAACAAGAATTAGCAAAACTAATAGCCTATGTTCCCCAAATACATAACACCCCCTTTGCTTTTCAAGTTATAGATGTGGTTTTAATGGGACGTACTGCTCATTTAGGTGCTTTTGGAAATCCAAGTAAAACGGATATTGAAAAAGCATATAATGCATTAGAGCAACTTCAAATTTCGTTTTTATCTGAAAAAATATTTACAGAATTATCCGGTGGAGAAAGACAAATGGTTATGATTGCCAGGGCTTTAGTACAAGAACCAAAATTTATTATGTTAGATGAGCCTACTTCCAGTTTGGATTTCGGTAATCAAGTTAAGGTTTTAGAGCAACTTTTGAAACTGTCTAAAAATGATATTGGAATAGTAATGACAACCCATACACCTGATCACGCTATACTTCTTAGTGGAAAAGTTGTACTTTTGTACGGACATGGTAATTATTTATTTGGTACAACAGAGGAGGTGATTACGGAAAATAAATTATCAAAAGCTTATGGAGTTGAAGTAAAATTATTGGAAAACTTTGTAAAAGATGAAAGAATTAAATATTGCTATCCAATAATTAATACTATTTAGAAAGGGGTTAAAAGTGAATAATAAAAAAGGTATTTTAAAATTTAAAGTATTAGGTATATTTTTATCTTTGGTTTTAATTCTAACAAGTTGTAGTAGTCCATCAAAAAAAGAAACAACTACCACCGATGTAGAAAAAAAACAGGAAACAACAGTAAAAACCAGAAAAATTACCAATGTAGATGGAACAGAATATGAAATTCCAGAAGAAATAACAGGTGTAGCTCCTACAATTGGCGCTTTCGCTCATATAACGGCTATGTTAGGTGGAAGTGAAAAACTAGTTGCTACAATTCCTAATTTAAGTGATTTATTTAAAGCCGTTTGGCCAAAAACAAACCCAGATGGTTATGACACTTCGAATATTGAGGATATTATAGCCTCCGGTGCACAAATAACCTATGGTCCAAATTATACAGAGGAACAAATGCAACAACTAGAAGCTGCCAATATTGTTACATTGAAAGTCAATGCTTTCTCTAATGTAGAAGAAATGAAGAATATTGTAACTTTAGTTGGAGATATACTAGGAGATGATGCTCCTGAAAAGGCAAAAGAATTTAATGAATACTATGATAACAATATTTCCTATGTAAAAGAAAAAACAAAGGATCTTAAAGAAGAAGAAAAAATTAAAGTATTAAATTTAAGAACTAGTGGTGGAAATTACACAACAGTAAATGGTAAAGATATTTCAGCAGAATATGCAAAAGCTGCCGGAGGAATTTTCGTTTCTGACAGTTACGAAGGAGTTTCCGGAGAAATGACAGTAAATACAGAACAAATTTTAGAATGGAATCCAGATGTTATATTTACTATGGGTGCTGAGTCCGGAGAAACAATAAAAAATGATCCAGCACTGGCAAATGTAGAAGCTGTAAAAAATGGAAAGGTTTTTGTTGAACCTTCAGGTACTTACCCTTGGTCTGTTAGATCTGCTGAGGGAGCATTAATGCCACTATTTTTAGGAAAAATCATGTATCCTGAAATATTTGAAGAGCTTTCAATAGAAGATGAAACAAAAAAATTCTATGATGAAATATATGGCTATAAACTTTCTGAAGAGGAAGTAGAAAAAATAATGGCTGGTGAAAAATAAATATATAGGTATATACTAAAACTAAACAGTTGCAATGTTTTTAACTAATATATTAATGTGCATATTTTTGTCATATTTTTCTATTATTTATAGACATTATAAATGTTGATTCACATTGTTTTTCATGGTATAATACTATCACATAACCGAAGAGATGAGAGTAAAGGTTGGTAAGCACTACCACTTTGCTCTTTTTTTGTGTCTTTTTTATCAAACTAAATTTAAGAGCGAAAGGAAATGCTATGAATAGGCTAATTAATATATTGGAATCGAATCCAACCGTTGCTGCAATAAAAAATGATGAGGACTTAAAAATCGTTCTAGAAAACGATAACGATGTTGTATTTATACTATATGGCGACATTTGTAATATTACAGATATAGTAAATAAATTAAAAGAATTTAACAAAATTGCAATTGTACATATAGATTTAATATCCGGTTTATCTTCAAAGGATATTAGTGTAGATTATATTAAAAAACACACTCGTGCCGATGGAATTATATCTACTAAACCGATGATTATTAAAAGAGCAAAAGAATTAGGTCTTTGGGCTATTTTACGTTTCTTTATTTTTGACACTATTTCTTTTGAAAATATATCAAAAGCTTTAAAGCATGTAACTCCAGATATGATTGAAATTTTACCTGGGTTAATGCCTAAGATAATAAAGAAGATCAATAATATGGTAGATGTACCAATTATTGTAGGGGGTTTGATAGACGAAAAAAGCGACGTAATAAGTGCATTAAATGCAGGAGCATTTGCAATATCAACAAGTGATCATAAAATTTGGAAAATGTAGAGAGGGGAGTTAAACATGACAAAGTATATTATGGCTTTAGATGCTGGTACCACTAGTAACAGATGTATATTATTTAATAAAAAAGGGGAAATTTGTTCAGTAGCCCAAAAGGAATTTACTCAAATATTTCCTAAACCAGGTTGGGTTGAACACAATGCTAAGGAAATTTGGTCAACTATTATGGGGGTAGCTGTTGAATCAATGTCAAACCTTGACATAGGAGCTGACGATGTAGCAGGAATAGGAATTACAAACCAAAGGGAAACTACAGTAGTTTGGGACAAAAACACTGGAGAGCCAATTTACAATGCAATCGTTTGGCAGTGTAGAAGAACTTCTAAATTCTGCGATGAATTAAAACAAGCAGGTTACGAAGATATGGTTAAAGAAAAAACAGGTCTTTTAATAGATGCTTATTTTTCAGCTACAAAATTAAAATGGATTTTAGATAATGTTGAAGGAGCTAGAGAAAAAGCCAACAAAGGAGAATTACTTTTCGGTACAATAGACACTTGGATAATATGGAGATTAACTAACGGAAAAGTACATGTTACTGACTATTCCAACGCTTCGAGAACAATGCTTTACAATATAAACACTTTAGAATGGGATAAGGAAATATTGGAGTTACTGGATATTCCAGCAAATATGTTACCTGAAGTTAAACCTTCAAGTGAAATTTATGGTTATAGTGACTCTAACTACTTAGGCGGACCTATCCCTATATCTGGAGCAGCTGGTGACCAACAAGCTTCTTTATTTGGACAAACCTGTTTCCAAAAAGGTGATGCTAAAAATACTTATGGTACTGGTGCCTTCTTACTAATGAATACAGGAGAAAAACCTGTTTACAGTACTCACGGCCTAGTAACAACTATAGCTTGGGGATTAGATGGTAAAGTTAACTACGCTTTAGAAGGTTCAATTTTCGTTGCAGGCTCAGCTATACAATGGCTAAGAGATGAATTAAGAATTTTAGACTCTGCAGCAGATAGTGAATATATGGCTACAAGAGTTCCAGATACTAATGACTGTTACGTTGTACCGGCATTTACAGGACTAGGAGCTCCTTACTGGGATCAATACGCTAGAGGGGCTATTGTAGGAATTACTAGAGGAGTTAACAAATATCATATTATAAGAGCTACTGTAGAATCCTTGGCTTATTTATCCTATGATGTTTTAGAAGTTATGGAAAAAGATTCCGGCGCAAAAATGAAAACTTTAAAGGTTGATGGTGGCGCTAGTCAAAATGACTTCTTAATGCAATTCCAAGCCGACCTATTAAATGTACAGGTTCAAAGACCAAAGTTTGTTGAAACTACAGCTTTAGGAGCAGCTTATTTAGCAGGACTAGCTGTTGGTTACTGGAAAAATTTAGATGATATAAAACAAAATTGGGAATTATCAAAAGAATTCACACCTAGTTTATCAGAAGAAGAAATTCAAAATAAAATCAAGCGTTGGAGAAAGGCAGTTACTTATTCTCTAAGTTGGGCTGATAAATAGGAGTTTAATATGAATAATACTACAATTTTAATATGCGAACTAATTGGAACTTTACTTTTAATTCTATTAGGTGATGGTGTTGTTGCAAATAATAATTTGAAAAAAACCGGCATGAACGGTGCAGGACCAATTCAAATTACAATAGCATGGGGTTTAGCGGTTTTAATACCTGCCTTTATATTTGGTGAAGCAACAGGAGCTCATTTTAATCCTGCTTTAACCCTAGCCTTAGCAGTAGATGGAAGTATTCCTGCATCAACTATTCCTTACTATATAATTGGCCAACTAATAGGTGCTTTCTTAGGTGCTTGTTTAGTTTACCTACTATATAAACCTCATTTCGATTTAACTGATGACAATGCGACAATTAAGGGATGTTTTTGTACTGCACCATCAATTAGAAATCCAATATATAACCTATTAAGTGAAATAGTTGGAACTTTTATATTGGTATTCGCTATTAAGGGAATTGGACAAGTGAGCAATATTGCTCCAGGAGTAGATAAACTTTTGGTATTTGGAATAATAGTATCAATAGGTATGTCGCTAGGTGGATTAACTGGATATGCAATAAATCCTGCAAGGGATTTTGGACCAAGACTAGCTTATGCAGTTCTACCTTTTAAGGTGAAGAAGGATCCTGACTTTGGATATGCTTGGATTCCAATAGTCGGACCAATAATAGGTGCTATTATAGCAGTTTTACTATATGGTGCTATTTTTTAAAAAAATTTAATGTATATTTTCAGTTTTAAGGAGAAAAAATAATGTATGATGTTTTAATAATAGGGGGCGGATTTTCCGGTTCTGCTATTGCAAGAGAATTATCAAAATATAATGCTAAAATTGCAGTTTTGGAAAAAACAGAAGATATTTGTGAAGGAACTTCAAAGGCTAATACAGCTTTGGCTCATGGTGGTTTTGATGCAAAACCTGGAACATTAAAGGCAAAACTAAATGTTCAAGGAAATAAAATGATGGACAAATTAACAGAAGATTTAAATATTCCTTTTGAAAGAAACGGAGCCTTAGTTCTTTGTTTTGATGAAAAAGATATTCCTAAATTAGAAGAACTAAAGGAAAGAGGGGAAACAAATGGAGTTCCTGGACTAAGTATAATCAATCAGGAAGAGTTAAGAAAGTTAGAACCAAATATTACCGATGATGCTGTAGCAGCTTTATTATGCGAAAGTGCTGGAATAATATGTACTTTTACATTAAATTTCGCTTTAGCTGAAAATGCATATGAAAATGGAGTTGAATTCTTCTTCAATACAGCTGTAGAAGGATTTACAAAAAAAGAAGATAGATGGATAGTTCATACTAATAATGGCGATTATGAAGCAAAGGCAGTTGTTAACGCTGCTGGAGTATATGCTGATGAATTACACAATATGGTTTCCAATAAGAAACATTCAATAACACCTAGAAGGGGACAATACTTCCTAATGGATAAACAAGTTGGTGACACTGTAAGAAGAACTGTCTTCCAATTACCAACAAAGTACGGAAAAGGAATAGTAGTAACACCTACAATAGACGGTAATTTACTAATTGGACCAACTGCAGAAGATATTGAAGACAAGGAAGGAATAGATACTACTAAGGAAGGTTTAGATGAAATTATTGAAAAATCTAAAATGACTTTAAAATCCTTCCCTTATGGCTCTGTTATTACTTCTTTCTCTGGCTTAAGAGCTCATGATGATGAAGATGATTTTGTTATAGAAGAAGTTGAAGATGCTGAATATTTCTTCGATGCACTAGGAATAGAATCACCGGGTTTAACAAGTAGTCCTGCTATTGGACTTATGATGGCAGATCTTGTAAAGGAAAAATTAAACTTACAGAAAAAGGATAATTTCAAAGAAACCCGTGAAGGATTACCTTTAACTAATAGAATGACACCAGAAGAGCATAAGGCTTTAATAGAAAAGGACAAATCATTTTCAAAAATCATTTGTAGATGTGAAATGATAACTGAAGGGGAAATAGTAGCAGCCATTCATTCACCACTAGGTGGAAAAACTCTAGATGGACTAAAAAGAAGAGTTAGGGCTGGTGCCGGTAGATGTCAAGGTGGTTTTTGTGCTCCTAAAGTAATAGAAATAATATCTAGGGAACTTAATATTCCACAAGAAGAAGTAATGAAAAATAATTCCAACTCTAAAATTATTTTAGGTAGAACTAAGGAATAATAGGTGATAAAAATGAAAGAATACGATATTGTAGTAATTGGTGGAGGTCCAGCAGGTTTAGCTGCGGCTTACTCAGCAAAAGAAAATGGAATAGATAGTATTTTAATAATAGAAAGAGATAATATTCTTGGTGGAATCTTAAACCAATGTATCCATAATGGTTTTGGCTTACATGTATTTAAGGAAGAACTAACAGGCCCAGAATATGCAGAAAAATATGCTGATTTAGTAGAAGAAGAAAATATTGAATATATTTTAAATTCTATGGTTTTATCAGTTGATGAAAATAAAGTAGTAACAGTAATGAACGAAGAAGATGGTATATTTGAAATTCAAGCTAAGGCTGTAATTTTAGCTATGGGCTGTAGGGAAAGATCCCGTGGAGCAATTAATATTCCAGGTTACAGACCATCAGGAGTATTTTCTGCCGGAATGGTTCAACGTCTTATGAATATGGAAGGCTATATACCAGGAAAAGAAGTAGTAATATTCGGTTCAGGGGACATTGGACTAATAATGGCAAGAAGAATGGCTTTAGAAGGGGCAAAAGTTAAGGCCGTAGTTGAAAGAAAGCCATATTCCAGTGGATTACAAAGAAATATAGTACAATGCTTAGACGACTATGACATTCCTTTACTATACCAACATACTGTATCGAAAGTAGTTGGAAAGGACCGAATGGAAGGTGTAGTATTATCTAAAGTAGACGATAAAAAACAAGCTATACCTGGAACAGAAGAATTTGTTTCCTGTGACACCCTTTTACTATCTGTTGGATTAATACCGGAAAATGAAATATCCCGTGATTTAGGCGTTGAAATGAATCGTAAAACAAGTGGACCAATTGTTGGTGAAAACTTAATGACAAATATTGAAGGTGTTTTTGCCTGTGGTAATGTACTTCATGTTCATGACTTAGTTGACCATGTAACAATGGAGTCAAACATAGCAGGTAAAAAAGCTGCTGAATATATAAAAATGGACAAGGTAGATACATCTGGAAAGAAAATACAATTACTAGCAGAAAAAGGCGTTTCCTATGTAGTACCTGACCATATAAACCTTTCAACCTTAACTGATGATGTAACAGTAAGATTTAGAGTAACTGATGTTTATGAAGGTGCTTATATAGATGTAAACTTTGACGATGAATTAGCAATTCATAGAAAGAAACCCTTCCTTGCACCAGGTGAAATGCAAGAAATTAAATTGAAAAAAGATTATATTCTAGAACATCAAAATACAGACAATATTACCTTTAAAGTAGAGGCGAAGTAAAATGGAAGAAAAAAATTTAATTTGTATAAGTTGTCCAATTGGTTGTCATATGACAGTAACTTTAGACAAGGACACAGTTTCTAAAGTTGAAGGAAACACTTGTAAAAGAGGAGCAGTTTATGCTGAAAAAGAAATAACAAATCCTACAAGATTTGTAACTTCAACAGTAAAAGTAAAAAACGGTCAAGTTGAAAGAGTTAGTGTTAAAACAGAATTAGATATACCTAAAGCTAAAATATTTGAGGTTATGAAGGAAATAAATAGTGTTGAAGTAGCTGCACCGGTAAAAATGGGTGACATAATAATAGAAAATGTAGCTGGTACAAATGTTAATATAATAGCTACAAGATCTGTGAACTAAAGTAGTACTCCAAGAAATTGGAGTACTTTTTATTGTAATAATAACTCTTCTCAAGTATTCCTTTCTCCTATTTGTTTTAAATCATATACAATCTTGCTGACTATAGTCTATACTTATAAATATACATAAGCTTAAGGAGGCTACATAATGGTAAAAAGTATAACAACAAATTTAGAGATTATTGAATCCTTACTCTATTTTTGGCAAGCTAGTAGTGAAGGAGAAAAAGTAGGGGAGTCTTATATAAAAAGCATTGTGGAATTTCCAGATATGAAATACTTGTATAACGATGAATTTAACGAAGAATCTGCAAGAAAAGTTCTTTCATCTATATCCAATAGAGAATTAATAAGTAACGGAAGTAAAACTGAAATGAGATATTGGAATAATAATATGTGGATGATGGAAGATTTGGGTTTTACAAATTTAATGATAAAACCAATTAAAACATTACACTCAGATAAATTCTTAGAAAAAATTAATAAAAATCCAAATAGTAGTAAATATGAAAATATTGAAATAGTATTTTTACCAGGACATTTTGACGAATATTATATTGATGAAAATAAATTAATAATAAACTTCTTTAAAGTAATAGTAGATATATTTGACGAAGATAAAATTACAATTGGTGGCGTAGATTTTGACGACTATATTGAAGAAAAATTAATAGAACTAATAGAAAAATAGAAAGCTTAAAAGCTTTCTATTTTTTAATAGTAAATTGGTTTATTTTCAAAAACAGCTTCAGAAGTTGCTTCAATAGATAGTTTTTTAAACAATTTAATATCTACCTCTGCTAACATAACAGAAATATGGGCTTGGCATCCCTTTAGTTTTGGAATTTGGTCTAAGGCCAGTTGGGCTACCGGGTTATCTGCTGCTGAAATAGACAGGGCAATTAGGGTTTCATCTATATGAAGTCTTGGATTTTTACCACCTAAATATTTAGTTTTTAACTTCTGAATAGGCTCTATTGCTTCCGGTGAAATTAAATGAATATCATCATCAATATTCGCAAGTTTCTTTAAGGCATTTAAAATTAAAGCTGCTGATGGACCTAATAAGTCCGAAGTTTTTCCTGTAATAATGCTACCGTCTGGAAGTTCTAATGCTGCAGCAGCCTTGCCAGTTTCCTCTGCTCTCTCTAAAGCTGCAGGAACAACAGGCCTATCATTTACATTAATATTTAAAGGTTTCATTAATAACTCTATTTTATATACAACAGACTCTAGGCAATTTCCTCTTGCTAGCTCGTTTAAGGTATTATAATAACGTCTAATAATCTCCTGCTTAGAAGCTTCCTGACATACCTTGTCATTACTAATACAATTGCCGGCCATATTAACACCCATATCCGTAGGGGATTTATACATACTTTCCCCGTAAATCATTTCAAACATAGCCGATAGTACAGGAAATATTTCCACATCCCTATTGTATGAAACAGCTGTTTCACCATAGGCCTCTAGATGAAAGGGGTCTATCATATTAATGTCGTTTAAATCTGCTGTTGCTGCTTCATAGGCTAAATTAATAGGATGTTTTAAAGGAATATTCCATATTGGAAAAGTTTCAAACTTAGCATAACCTGCCCTTATACCCCTTTTATTTTCATGATAAAGTTGGGAAAGACAAGTTGCCATTTTCCCACTTCCCGGTCCTGGTGCAGTTAAAACAACTAAAGGTTTAGTTGTTTCAATATATGTATTTTTCCCAAAGCCATCTTCACTAACAATATAGGGTATATTTTGAGGATAACCTTCAATTAAATAGTGGGTGTAAACCTTTATTCCTAAATTAATTAAATGGTTTTTAAATAAGTCGGCACTTTGTTGACCGGTATATTGGGTAATAACAACTGAGCCAACATATAGTCCACTATTTTTAAAAGCTTCAATAAGCCTTAAAACATCTGTATCATATGTTATTCCTAAATCCCCCCTAACCTTATTTTTTTCTATATCCTTAGCATTAATAGTAATAATAATTTCTATTTCTTCAGATAATTCCTTTAGCAATTTCAATTTACTATCCGGTTGAAATCCAGGTAAAACCCTTGAAGCATGGTAGTCGTCAAATAATTTCCCACCAAATTCCAAGTACAATTTATTATCAAATTGGTTTATTCTCTCTCTAATATGAGATGACTGTAAGTCTAAATATTTTTGGTTGTCAAATCCAATTTCCATCTTATAACTCCCTTATGTAAAATAAAATATATACCTATAGCATACTACAAAATATACTAGAATTTAAAGATATTTCTTAAAAACACTAAAAACTTTATTAATTTTAGTATAATATAAATATAGAACTGAAATAAGGAGAAAATCATGGATATAATTACTAGAACAATTACTGATTCAGACAGAGAAGAATGTATATATGTTGAAAAAGGTGCTATGCCTCATAATCGCTATATAAATGACGTTTGGAATATGTTCCTATATGAAACCGATGGTGATTTAATTGGTGCCTTTGTAGATGGAAAACTACAGGGGATGGGAAAATTAACTAGACTTTATCAAGATTATGGATGGCTTGAAACATTAAGAGTACATCCAGATTTTCAAAATATGGGTATTGGACAAAAAATTTATGACGCCTATTTTGAACATATAGCAAAATTAAATTTAAAATCTGTTGGTATGTACACTGAAATGTATAATAAAATCAGTAAACATCTAGCTGAAAAAAATGGATTTGAAGTAAAAGCAGAATATACAGAAATACTAAAGCCAATTAGAAATATAGATACAAATCCTACACAATTTAAATTGGTATCAAAGGAAAATGGTGAAGAATTTTTATCTCAATACTATGATTATATGGATGACTATCTAGTAATAAATAGAACATTTTATCCAGTTGATAAGGGTTTAGGAGAATTTTTAGCTAGCAAAAACTGGGTTTATACCGATAATAAGGAAAATGTTCTAATTGGTGGATATAGATTTCAGCCTGAAAAAGCTTTTCATATTCCCTTTATAAAAGGAGATATAGATAAAATTCTAGACTTTGCTAATTATTTAGGCTGTAAAGCAGGTAGTAAAAATTTATCTATGCTAAAGCCTGTAAATAGTACCTTAATAGACTTATATGTTAGAAAGGGCTTTTCCATAGACGATAATTATATGACCTTGTGGATAGACTTATAAAAAGAATGAAATTTAATATTTCATTCTTTTTTATTTACCTCCTTCATCTATACTCGTATCTACTTCCCTTAACATCTCCTCTAAAGTTAAATCAAAAAGATTTGCCAGTAGTATTAAATTACTCATAGTCGGTTCAGAATTTCCATTTTCCCATTTTGACACTGCCTGTCTACTTACTCCCAGTTTTTCTGCAATAAATTCCTGAGTCATTTTATTTTTAATACGATTTTCTTTAATTACCTCATTAAGTGGCTTTTTATCTATTGCTCTATTATCTTGAAAATATTTCGGTTTAATATATTTCTCAAAGAATTTCTTAAAAGATTTCTTAATTAAAAAAATAATTCCTACTATAATTCCTATAGAAATAATTAAAAAACCCATTGAACTTTGCATACCTTATACCTCCCTTTTTTATTTATAATAAGTCTATTATATTTAGCCAAAATAAGCTACCAACTATTAGGCAACTATAGGTTGCTTTCAGTTGCCCATGTTAAAACTTGCCCTTTACAGCAAAATAAAACAAATGTGACCAAGTTAACTGATAATATGTTTCAATTAGGGTAAAATATGTATATCTATAAGAAGTAGATTTTTATATAAAATATAAGAAAATAATTAAGGAGAATTTGTTATGAATTTCTATCAAGGAAATGAAACAATTGATATATTATCTAAAAAAGCAGAAGAAAAAAATAAAATGTCTTTTATTAGATTATTTTTACTAGGCATACTTGGTGGAGCCTTTATTGCCCTAGGATATTTAGCCTACTTGAGAATATTAGGTGCAATGCCAAAGGAATTAAATGGCTTAGGCTTGTTCTTAGGAGCCTCTATATTTCCTATTGGATTAATAGCCATATATTTAATGAACGCAGAGCTGGCAACAGGAAATACATTAACAATGACACTTGGATATTTAGACAAAAAAGTAAAAATATACCAGGTTCTTTATAACTGGTTGGTAATAGCCCTAAGTAATATTTTAGGAGCCCTACTAGTTGCTTATTTCTTTGGTCATATTGTTGGTTTAACAGAAGGAGCCTATTTAGAAACAACTCTTAATATAGCTAAGTCTAAAATAGAAGCCTCTACAATGTCAGCCTTAGTATCCGGCCTAGGTGGAAATATCTTTGTCTGTACTGCTGTTTGGATTGCAACATCAGCTAAAACATTAGCCGGAAAAATATTTGGACTATGGTTTCCTGTAATGATATTTATAGTTATTGGCTTACAACATGCAGTAGCCAATGCCTTTATAATACCTGCAGCAATATTTTCCGGTCAATCAACAATAACAGTTTTAGACTTTGTAACTAATTTCCTAGCTGTCTTTCTAGGAAATGTTCTTGGTGGAGCAGTAGTAGTTGCAATACCTGTGTTTATGTCAAATAGAAAATGTAATTCCTTAACTAGCTGTGAATTACCATATTCAGGGGACTAATATATATCATATTTTATTAAGTATTAACTACTATACTTACAAACATAGTAGTTAATACTTATAATTGAAATTTGCTATAATCTATATAAGGAGAAATACATATGACTATAAAACTACTAGCTTATACAAGAGAAAAGGCCCATGAATTTTATAAAAATTACATACAAGACCCTGCTATATTTACTTCCGATGAAAAATTTAAAACCTATGAATATAAAGCCTACCAAGTAGATGATTTTTTTAATAGTCATGTAGGACTAAAAAGCAGAAAATATTTTGCCATCGATTTAAATGGTAGAACCATAGGGGAAATCTCTTTAAAATTCATCAATAAAAAAGAAAAATCTGCCACCTTGTCCATTGCCTTAATAAATGACTCCGTTAAAGGATTAGGCTATGGAACAGAGGCAGAAAAACTAATTATTGAATACGGCTTTACTAAATTAGGCTTAGATATAATCTATGCCGATACAATTTTACGAAATACAAGAAGCCAACATGTACTGGAAAAAGTCGGCTTTAAATACATAAAAACAGATAAGGACTTAAAATATTATGAACTAAGAAAAGAGGATTGGTTAGAAGCTAAGGGTTAATAAACTAGTCATTAGTCTAGCTTAATTTAAAATTTAATTTTCTATTTACTGTATACTATATTATAAATCAAATAATTATAGGAGTAGTTATGAATGAAATAATAAAATTAATAGATGATGGATTAGTATCCTTTGAAAACTTTAATAATTTAGAAATTAGAAACTATGATTTTTCTAAAATAGAATTTGAAAATATAGAATTTAGAAATTGTATTTTTAATAACTGTAAATTTAATAAGGCTTATTTTTATCAAACAGAATTTTATAATTGTGACCTTTCCAATAGTGACTTTAAGGACTCTTACTTTAAAAATGTAAAAATCATAAGTTCCAAGGCTGTTGGTACAAATTTATATAATTCTATATTTAAAAATTTTTATATAGATGACTCTGTTTTCAAATTCTCTAATTTTTCAACTAGTTTATTTGAAGGCTCAAAACTGGAAAACACAGATTTTTCAGAGTCTATTTTTTCCAACTGTAAATTTAAAAAATCTAAAATAAAAGAGGTCAATTTAAAAAGAGCAGAAATATTTAAGGCAAAGTTAACTAACTTAGACTTTTCCGACTCAAATATTGAGCAGTTAAGAATTTCTGAAGATTTAAGTGAATTTAAGGGAAGTAAAATAAATTCTTTTCAAGCAGTAGAATTAATTAGTTTACTAGGAATTAAAGTAATTTAAAAAAAGTGGCTAAATAGCCACTTCTTTTAAATTTTAGAATTATATATATTTTTAATTTCCTATTAAAAAGTCTAAAATATTCCAACCGTCTGATGTTTCTGCCCTGTAAAGCTCTGTATAACCACATCTGGAACAGCTAACAGTTATAAACTTCTTGTTTTGAACATCAAAAATCTTTGCAAAATTTCCACCGGTAGCTTGAAACTGGTCGGAAATATAATGCTCGTTACCGCATTTTTCACAAATATATTGTTTCTTTTCCATTTTTTCTCCTTGTACAATAGAATTTATGCCTTTACTATATTTTAGTATATATTAGGCAAATAGTATATTATAAAATATATTTCAATTTTCCATTTCCTTCTTATAGCCTTTGTGGGCACTGTAGTAAATTAACAATATGTTTATTATTATATGGGGAACAAAATATAAAGAATCCTTTGCTGTAGTCATTCCCATAATAACAACCATTTGATAAAAAGCATTAATTACCAACATAATATAAAATATCCATCTCATAAGGAATTTATTGTATGTAAATATAAAAACAAAAAATAATGCATATAATATATAAGGTGCCGTAATAATTATATTTATATGTTTTCCAACATAAATATTTTTAAGCCAGGTATCATAAACATCAATATTAAATACCATTTCCGATATTGCAAGTGTAAAATAATATAATGCTGGAATTATAAAACAAATCGTCCCTATAATTCTTTTATTTTTATTACTCATAATCTTTCCTCCCTAACTATAATTATAAATCATGTAAACTATTCTAAACTAACAGTTTTGTTAGTTTCCTATATTGAATTACAGGGTATATTCATAAACAATACCCTCATTTAAGACTGGCTAGAAAATAGATAGGATATTTTTCTTAATTAAAAACAAATCTGAATAAAGGGAGAATAACTAAATGAAGAAAAGTTTAAAATACTCAAAGGCTCATGTTTTCTATGTCTTGTTTAATATTATATTAATAATATTACTAGCAAGCTTGCTATATATTTATAATAATATTTACTCTAATATAATTATGGTCCTAGTTTTACTGGCTATTCTTTTTTCTTCCAATTTTATAATGGAAAAATATTTGTATAAAAAATATAAGTTTAAAATTAAGGATAAAAAACCATACAATTTTTTAATTATTATTCCTAATGTTTTACTTGTATTTTACTTAACCTATAATAAAACTTGGCTCTTAATCCTATATGCAGTAATAATAATTGCCATATTTTTATATATAAGCTACAAAAGTATTCTTGAATACAATAAATAAGAAAAAGCTATTCTCTTACTTGAGAGTAGCTTTTTAAAATATAAATCCAAATAGACTTTGTACTCCATACCATACTATTGGAATAAACATAGCCGGCAGGTAGTCCAAGGTTTTGAAATCCTTAATTTTCATTAGCCCCAGTCCCATTCCTATTAAAAGAACAGAACCTATTGCTGAAAACTCGTTTATAACTTCCGGAGTTAAGAAATTTCCTAAAATATTTGTTAGTAAATAAATTGAGCCTTGGTAGATAAACAGGGCAAAGGCTGCAATGTAAATTGACACACCATAAACAGAGGCAAAAATTAAACCACTAACTGAATCCAATATAGTCTTAAACTGTAGTAAACTAGGGTCTCCTTTTAAACTCATATTCATTGCTGCTAATATACTTAAGGAGCCTGAACATTGAATAATAATTATAGTAATTGCGTTTTTTATAATATCGCTATTAACATTGGCAGAGGAAAATTTATTGGCTAAATTTTCAGTTCGGTCATGCATTTTTAAGGTCGTTCCAATAAATGTACCTATAGTTAAAGAAACCAACATTAATAACATACTATTAATTTCCAAAGCTCCCTGAATTCCCATTACTATTATTAACAAACCCAATATTAAAATAAGGGACTCCCCTTGTTTTTTTGAAATAAACTTATTTAAAATCATACCAAAAGTACCGGCAATAGCAATTCCTATTGCATTAATAAATACCCAAAACATCTTACACCTCAAAAAATATATTACTACTACTATATTGCTAATATTTTACACTGTCAAATTAAAACTATTTATATATTTTTATTTATATGTTTTAGTTAGATAAATTAAAAATACCGATCTATAATTTAAGGCCGGTATTTTTCTACTTAATCTTTAAATAATAATAAGGTTGCCATAAAGCTTTCAGGGTCATTTGATGAGGCATTTATCATATAAAATAATATTTTTATTTTCCCATCTGAAAATTCCAATTCAAAATCTAAGGATGAAATACTTGTATTGATTTTCTCATTTATTTCTTCAAAGGAAATAGCTTCTACCTCTTTATTTTTATGAATTTCCAAATTATCATCTTTAACAATAAAAGTATAATCTCCAATAATACTATTGTTAAAAACCGTCTGTAAGTCCATATGATTATAGTCATTAATATTGTCCACTTGTATTTTATCTGGCTGGTAGCTTATTCCTATTCCGGTTTCCGGTTCCGGATTTTCCCCCATTTCATATTCATAGGAGTAATAGAAATCAAAACCTAAATACTTACTTGTATCTAGCGTAAAATCATCGCCAATTTCTGCAATATAAGGTAATTCTTTTTCATCTTTACTATAAATAAAATATTCTAAAATATTTGTTATTTCAAGTTTATCTTCCTTGGAAACATCACTATTTGGAACTAGCTTTCCATCCTTTAACATATTATTTTTATTTAAGTAATATTCCAGCCTATTTTTTTGGCTTCTACTAGAAACATTATAGGCACTTAATGGTCCAACAGTTCCAATTAGAGTAAGTAGGGAAAACACCATTAAAACAGGTAGGTTATTTTTATATTTGTTAATAATAAAATAAACAGATGAAAATAGTAGCCACAATCCTATTAAAACTACAAAATATCTATTTTCTGTTATACCGTAATTTTTTATTCTTCCTCCCATTGAGTAAAACAACATTCCCAATAGTGGAATTATGGATATTGGTGCTATTTTCATATAGGTCCTTTTAAATTTACTATCCTCTACTATATTTAAAAGGATTAAGGTTCCAATGGTAAAACCGCCATAAACAATTACTAAATATGCAATTTGCCTTACTAAAATATTCCTTTGAATTAAAATCATTGCAAAATAAATATATAGGATTAAACCAAATATTATTAATAATACAACTACTATATTAATTAATAGCTTTTTAAAAAACTTAGGCACAATATAATCTTCGTATATACTTGCCTTTGGATAATTAGACAAAAATACTATTAAGTTAACTAAAATCATAATTAAATTAATATTGGACATAAAATACCTATAGTCTATAAAGTCAAAAAACAAGGTAGATAAAGCATAGAGTATTAGTTGTGTACCAACTAGTATAACTATAGAAAATATTACAGATATTCCTATTGCCCTTATAATCTTATAGATATAAATATCCGTTCCCTTTGGATTATTTAGCTTTTCTACATATAAGGATGAAATAATAAAAAAGACTATTAGTCCATATACTATAGTTCCAAATTTCTTCGTTATATATAATAAATCTATAAGAAATATACTAGGGTAGACTTGGGAATTTAAGTTACTATTTTTCCCAAAATAATACAACACTATAAGTATTACTATTCCTAGTAAATTAGTTAAATACTTATAATATGTCTTGTTGAAAACCGTCTGTAGAAAACTATTTAGCAGGGATATAAAAATAAAGAGAAATATTCCCACAGTAAAAACAGCTAGTAAAACTGTGTATCTGTAGGTAATCTCCTCTTGGAAATTGCCATAAATCGTTACAATAGTAAGAAGTATTCCCGATAATATAGCCAGGGGAAATCTTAAAATTGTATATTTTAAATCTGAAAAACTGTTTTTCAAAATATCTTTAATAGTCATATTTGCTCCTATTCTTCATCGGGAATATATTCTAAAATATCCCCTGGCTGACAGTCTAAGGCCTTACAGATTTTATCCATAGTTTCAAAGCGGAAGGCCTTGGCCTTACCATTTTTTAAAATGGATATATTTGCCATAGTAATTCCTACCCTTTCAGAAAGTTCCGTTACGGACATCTTCCTCTTTGCTAACATTACATCTATATTAACTCTTATCATATTATCACCTATACCGTTAAGTCCTGGTCTTCTTTTAATTCCACTGCATTTGTATATATTTTTAATAAAAGTTTAATACATATATGAATTAAGAAAAGTACTATTAAATATATTAAGTGAATTAATAATAAGCCTGGATGATGTTCTAATAATATTAATGCAAATATATTTGCTATAACTATAAATACCATTAATACAAGCAATATTTTATCTATTAATTTAATAGCTTTGATATTTTCTCTAACAAATATACGATTATTACCAATATTTTCATATATTCTTATACATATTAAACCACATAAAACTATTGGTAAACCTTCTAGGCAAATTATAATTAACCAAGGATAAAAAGCATAATAAAATTCTTTATCATCTCCAATAATTTCAAGACCAATATCCGGAACAACTTTAAACAAAACAAAAAGTATTGCTAAACATAATATTGTTGAGACTATTTGTAAAATTCTCGTATATTTCTTATATTCCATTTATCTTCTCCTTTATTTTGACATTAAGTAATAAATTCTTTTTATTTTATACTTCCTCTCTTTTATTATAGTATAACAATTATTTATCGTAAGTCAATAAATATTTATTGTTTTATCTGGAAATGAAAAAATTTTTATAATTTATATAATTGTTATAAAATAGATTATGGAAGAATATTACTATGTTTTATTTTTTTAAAACTTGAAATTTAGTCATTGGTTTAAAAATATTTTTTTATTTTATAAAATTTTTACTAATATTTGAAAGTACAAGATGTTTTGTGAAGCTTTAAATATGGTACTATATATAGTGTATTTTAATTAGTTAGGAGAAAAGAATGGAAATAATAAAAAGAGATGGCACCCATGTAGAATTTGATATTGAAAAAATAATTCGTGCTATGGAAAAAGCCTTTAATTCTGTAAATAAAACTATTTCTCGAGAAGAATTGGAAACAATGGCAAATATTGTGGAAAATACTCTTAAAACAAAATATCCTAAGGGACATATTCCCACTGTAGAGGAAATTCAAGATTTAGTAGAGTTAACTTTAATTGACCATAATCATTATGCTGTTGTTAAAAGCTATATTCTTTATAGGGCTCAACATAGTATGGACAGAAAGGTCATTGAGCAGTTTGAAGATTATATTACAGATCAAAATATTTTAGAAATAATAAAAAGTATTCAAGACGATTATGATAGAACAAGATATGAAATTGAACAATTATATATAAAATTTACCTCCTTTGTTAAGTCCGGAATGAATAACAAGGATTATTTAAAGGTTTTAATTAGGGCTTCTTCGGAATTAACCAGTAAAGAAGCACCGGATTGGGAATATATTTCTGCCAGATTTTTTTGCTATGATTTAAATATTTCCATTGAAGAAGAATGTATAAGATATGATATTCACGATTTTAAGGGAAAAATAAAATTTTTAGAAGAAGAAGGACTATACGGAAAATATATAAGAGAAAATTATACTAATGAAGAAATAGACCTTCTTGACAAATATATGAATAATTCAAGGGACAGGTTATTTACCTATAGTTCTATTGAATTAATCTCTAAAAGATACTTAATAAAAACTCACGATAATAAAATTATGGAAACACCTCAAGAGATGTTTATGGGAATAGCAATGCACTTAGCTATACCGGAAGGTGAAAATAAAATTAAATGGGCTAAAAGATTTTATGATATATACAGTAAATTACAAGTTACTGTAGCTACACCTACTATGAGTAATGCTAGAAAGCCATTCCACCAACTAAGTTCATGTTTTATTGACACAGTACCTGACAGCCTTACGGGGATTTATCGTTCTATTGATAATTTTGCCCAAGTTTCAAAACACGGTGGCGGTATGGGAATGTATTTTGGAAAAGTTAGGGCTACAGGTTCAGATATTAGAGGTTTCAAAGGTGTAGCCGGCGGTGTTATTCGTTGGATTAAGCTGGCAAATGACACTGCAGTTGCTGTAGACCAACTAGGAGTTAGACAAGGCTCTGTTGCAGTTTATTTAGATGTTTGGCATAAGGATATACCTGAATTTTTACAACTTCGTACCAATAGTGGTGATGACAGGTTAAAGGCCCATGATGTTTTTCCTGCTGTCTGCTATCCGGATTTATTCTGGAAATTAGCTAAGGACGATATTAATGCTAATTGGTACTTAATGGACCCTCACGAAATAATGACTGTTAAAGGTTGGTCTTTAGAGGATTCCTATGGTGAGGAATGGGAAGAAAAATATTGGGACTGTGTAAATGATCCAAATATAGATAAAAGGATAATATCTGTTAAGGATTTAATAAGACTTGTTATTAAATCCCTATCGGAAACAGGAACTCCTTTTGCCTTTAACAGAGATACTGTAAATAAAATGAATCCAAATAAACATAAGGGGATTATTTATTCCTCAAATCTCTGTACGGAAATTTTACAAAATATGAGTGAAATAGAAACAGTCTCTCAGGAAATAAAAGATGAAAATGGCGACACTATTGTTGTAACAAAAACAAAAGCCGGTGATTTTGTAGTGTGTAATTTAGCTTCTTTAGTCCTTGGAAATATAGATATAAACAATCAAAATGAATTACAATACGTTGTTGAAACAGCTGTAAGGGGACTGGACAATGTTATAGATTTAAATTATTATCCTGTTCCCTATGCTAAAATAACAAATAAAAAGTATCGTTCCATTGGACTAGGAACTTCCGGTTACCACCATGCCTTAGTAAAAGAGGGAATAATGTGGTCCGATATTGATAAACACATAGAGTTTGCCAATGAATTATATGAAAATATAAATTACTATGCAGTAGAAGCTAGTATGAAAATAGCTAAGGAAAAAAATTCCTATGAATATTTTGAAGGCTCCGACTGGCAAACAGGGGATTATTTTTCAAAAAGGTCCTACACATCTGAAAGATGGAAAAAACTGGAAGCTAATATAGGGAAATATGGACTTAGAAATGGTTATATAATGGCTGTTGCTCCTACAGGTTCAACATCTATTATAGCCGGAACTACTGCTGCAGTAGACCCTGTTATGAACAGATATTTCCTAGAGGAAAAGAAAGGTTCCATAGTTCCAAGAGTTGCACCGGGACTAAATCCTCACACTTTTTGGACCTATGAAAATGCCCACGACATTGACCAAAGTCTAGTAGTAAAAGCAGCCGGTGTAAGACAAAGACATATTGACCAAGGTCAGTCTATTAATCTTTATATAACAACAGATTTTACAATGCGTATGATTTTAAACCTCTATATTAAGGCTTGGGAAGAAGGGGTTAAAACCATATATTATGTAAGAAGTAAGTCTTTAGAAGTAAAAGAATGTGATTCTTGTTCAGCATAGGAGGAAATAATGGCAGATTTAAAAAGAAAAGGTCTCTTTAATGAAAATGGAGACATTGAACTTAGTAAAAGAAGAATGATAAATGGAAATACCACTAATCTTAATGATTTTAACAATATAAAATATACTTGGACTTCCGATTGGTATAGACAGGCTATGAATAATTTCTGGATTCCTGAGGAAATAAACCTTACTCAAGATATTAAGGATTACAGAAAGTTAGATGAACATGAAAGAAGAGCTTATGACAAAACCCTTTCTTTCCTTGTTTTCCTAGACAGTATTCAAACAGCTAACCTTCCCAATGTAGGGGAATATATAACAGCAAACGAAGTTAACTTATGTTTAACTATACAGGCCTTTCAAGAAGCTGTCCACAGCCAAAGTTACGGCTATATACTAGATACTATTTGCTCACCTGAAGAAAGATCTGAAATATTATACCAATGGAGAGACGACCCTCACCTACTGGCAAGAAATAAATTCATAGGTGATTCATATAATGAATTTTTAGACAATAAGTCAAAAATTGCCCTAGTAAAAACCATGGTAGCAAATTATATACTTGAAGGTATATACTTCTATTCTGGATTTATGTTCTTCTACAGCCTTGGAAGAATTGGAAAAATGCCGGGAACCGTTCAGGAAATAAGATATATTAATAGAGATGAAAATACTCACCTATGGTTATTTAGATCCATACTATTGGAATTAAAAAAAGAAGAACCTGAAATATTTACTCCTGAAAATATAGAAATGTTTAAAAACATGATTAAGCAGGGAGTAGAAGAGGAAATTGCCTGGGGACAATATGTTCTAGGGGACAATATTCAAGGAATTAATATGAAAATGATAGAAGAATATATTAAATACCTTGGTAATTTACGCTCAACAGGATTAGGTTTTGGAGTTATTTATCCTGGCTTTGAAAACGAACCGGAATCTATGAAGTGGGTAAGTGAATATTCAGACCCTAATAAAGTAAAAACAGACTTCTTTGAAGGTAAAGTAACAGCTTATGCAAAAAGCTCTATAATAGAAGATGATTTATAGAAGATGAACTGGAGAAATCCAGTTCTTTTTTATATTAAATATAGTTGATTTCTTTGGTATAATTAATATATTATTAAGTGAAATGAGGAATGTATATGAATAATCAAGGAGGAACAAATACTAAAGCAACTATTTCTATGGTTCTTGGAATTGTATCATTACTATTTGATATTACCTTTATTGTAGGAATTATTGCAATAGTTCTTGGATTTATAGCTAAAGATGAAATAAAATATTCTGGTGAAGAAGGTAATGGTTTTGCAACTGCTGGAATTGTTACTGGAATAGTAGGAATAGTAGGACATATATTCTTTTGGTTGGTCATGCTTGTTTTTGGAATTTCTTTCTTCTCTATATTTAATTTTATTTTTTAAAGTCGGTATTTATTACCGATTTTTTTAATGCAAATTTTACATAGTTATAATATAGATTTAAAGAAATTTAGAGATAATATAGTAAAGAAAAGGGAGGCTATTTAACAAGGAAAGGAGTATATTATGAAAGCTTTTAAATTAACTTTAATAATTATGGTTCCCTTTGTTATATTATTAATAATTTTAAAATTATTAAATATTAATTAAATCTATAGAAAGGAAATATATGATAGAAAATTTAAATAAAATTAAAAAACAATTAGAAGTGGATTTAATATGTCATTCTCTAAATGGTAGGATTAAATATGAGTTTTCTCGTGATTTAGAGAATGACAATTTAATCAGGGTTACAGTTTATGCCGATAATGAAAAAATCACTGAGGAATTTATATCCAAAGAACTGAATTTACAGGAATTTATTAAAAAATATTCTAGAAAAAATACTAATTATAAAATTAATTCCTCTAGTTCTTTAGAAAAAATATTATTATTATTAAATAATAATCTGGAAAAAAACAGTATTAAAAAAATTAAAAATTCAATAGAAAAAGAACCTGAGTGGATACAATATTTATATAAGTTAAGGGTAGAAGCTGAAGGTTTTACAATTTAAGATTTTAGCAGCCTAGTGATTACACTAGCTTTTTTTTATTTGTAGCAATATGTTTGTTATTACTAACTAGGGGTATAAAACATATGTGAATAAGTTAACTATAATAACTATATTTTAAAACAAAAATCAAATGAAGTAGTCCATGATGTAAATACTAAAAGGTTTGCTAAATTTTCTAAAGAAAAATAATTTAATAAATGTTAAAAATAATAAGAGAGGTAGAAGATGTTTAATATAAATAAAGATGAAAAAGTAAAAATACTATTAGTTGTTGGCAGTAGTAGGAAGGGTTCCTACAACCAACTAATAGCTGATTATTTAAAAGATAGATACGGTGATACTATAGATTTTAAACAAGCTGATTTAAAATCATTACCTGTTTACTCTGAAGATATTGAAAAAGAGGACTTTCCTTCTGTAACTAAGTTAAGAGAAGATGTTAATTGGGCTGACGGTGTTTTATTGTTAACTCCTGAGCATAATTTTACAATGTCTGTTTTAATGAAAAACTTTATAGACTGGTGCTCTAGGGTAGAACATGTTCTTGAGGGAAAACCAACAATGGTAACTGGTGCAACTTTAGGGCATTTAGGAACGGTAATGGCTCAAAGTCATTTAAGACAAGCCTTGCTTTCTCCTGGTGTTAAGGCAATAGCTGTACCAAATACAGAAGTATATATTAATGCAATTCAAGACAGGATTAAGGATGGAAAATTATTAGATGATAAGGTCGAATCCTTAAATACTGCATTTATAAATTTTATTGACTATATTAAACCTGACAATGGTTATTGTTTTAGTTGTAATTAAAAGGAGGTTTTATGAATATTTTACTTGTAGTTGGTAGTACAAGAAAAGGCTCCTACAATCAAATGATTGCTAATTATATTATGGAAAAGTATAAGGGCGACTATACCTTTAGACAGGCCGATATTGCTACAATACCAATGTTTTCTGAAGATATAGAAAAAGAGGACTGGCCTATTGTTGACAAGGCTAGGGAGGATGTTGAATGGGCTGATGGAATAATAATAGTTACACCAGAAAATAACTACTCTGTTCCTTCAGTTTTAAAGAATTACCTTGACTGGTGTTCCAGAAAGAAAAGGGTATTTATTAATAAACCTGTTATGATAACAGGAGGTTCTATGGGCCATTGGGGAACTATTAGAGCCCAAGGTCATCTAAGACAAATATTAAGGTCCAATGGACATAAGGCAGTTGTAGTACCGGGAGTAGAGGTTTATTTTCCAAAAGTACAAGATAGTGTAGAAAATAATATGTTAATGGAAGATAAGGCAGGTTCTTTAAATAAAAACTTTGCTATTTTTATAGATTATATAAATAAAATGAATTTATAAGTATTTTTAAGCGCTTTGTTAGTACAAAGTGCTTTTCTTTTAAAAAGTAATTTTTTATTATAAAATATTCCTAATAAAATAAAAGAAGGTGTTCCAATGAATTATATAATTGATAGAGTAAAATTAGAAGATGCTAAGGATTTAATTGAATACTTAAAAATAATTACAGAAGAAAGTAACAACCTAACTATAACTTCTAAGCAAGTAAGGGACTTAAGTGTAAAAGATGAAGAGTTAATAATTGACTCCTATAACCATAGTCCTACAAGTATAATGTTAGTAGCAAAATTAAATAACGAAATAATTGGAATGGGAAATTTAAAGGGCAATAACCTTGATTCTCCTATGGGTCATAGGGTTTCCTTAGGAGTTTCTGTAAGAAGGGATTATTGGAACAAGGGTATTGGTAGGGAAATAATTGATGCTCTTCTTTCCTATGCTGTAAATAACGAATATATTGAAATAGTAGAACTTGAAGTAAAGTCGGATAATTACGCAGCTATTAGCCTCTACGAAAGATTTGGATTTGAAGAAATAGGATTTTTTGAAAACTATTTTAAATATGAAGATGGCTATGGAGATGCTATTTTAATGGCCTTACAATTTTAGAGGGGAATATGGAAATACTATTTACTAAACCTAGTCCTAGGGCATATAATAATTTAAGAAAAAGTTCCGGAATCGGTGGAGAAAAAAACCTTGAACCTACAGAAATAGCCTTGGAAAATTCTCTCTTTATTGTATCTATCTACGATAATAATAAACTAATAGGCTTTGGACGAATTGTTGGCGATGGTGGAATAACCTATGTTGTTTCCGATATTATGGTAGACAAATCCCATCAAGGAAAAGGCCTTGGGAAACTAATAATGACGAAAATTAATAGGTATTTTGAGGAAAATTGTAATGAGGAATGTTATATTTCCTTAATTGCAAATAAACCTGCTGACAAACTCTATTCTAAATTCAAATTCAATTATTTAAAGGACTTTGAAGTAGGAATGAAGAGGAAAAAATAATTACTCTAAAATTGAAAATGTACAAAAATTTAAAGATTCTTCCTATATAAAACTACACCTAAAATTAATTTTAGGTGTAGTTCTTTCTTTATTTCTTCAATTGTCTTATTTCTCCAAACAATTCCTTGTTTTCTTTTATTTGTTCTGTATTTCCAATTGTTGCCATATAATTTTTTTCCATTGCATAATCAATATCTTTTGCAAATTCTTTTAATTCGTCTAAATTAGTATTAAGGGCTTCTTCTAGATTCTTTCTTAAATCATCGGAGGTTTGTCCTGAAATATACATGGTTAAAGCTACCTTACCCTTTGTAGGATTTGTTGCTGGAGGGTCAAATTTAGTTACTGAACCAATAATAAATTGTGTTAATTCAGTGTTGTCTAATTCTAAATTCCTTAAAAATTCTCCTGTTTTATTATACACATCAATTGTATTTTTTATATTAGGATCTCTGTAGGAATAGAAGAATATATTCCCCGAGTTGTTAACTCCCATTCCAGTTCCATAAGCTCCGCCTTGTGCCCTAATATTATTATATAGGTAGGAACTTGAAAGAATATTAGATAAAACTACATGACTACCCTTGTATTCATAACCTATTTCTTTTAAATTATATGATTTAATTACATAGTTAACATTTGAGGAGGTCATTATTCCTTCATTTTTCTTTTCTAAGTTAAATACTAAATCATGTTTTTCCAATTCTTCTTTAGATAATTTAGAAATTAAATTTTCACTTAAGTGTATTACCTTGTCCTTTTCTTCCTCATCTGTAGTAATATTAAAAATCATATTATTACTGTTAAATACTTTTCCACTAATGGATTTTAATTCTTCCTGTAAGGAGTCGAATTTTTCTTCTAAGTTTTTCTCCAAGTCAACAATAAAGTCATAGTAAGTTATTCCATTAAGGTTTTCATTGTATTTTCCCTGTTGTGAATAGTAACTATTAGTTAGGTTAATACCGTATTGGTGACCATTTTCTACTATGTCGGATTCAAACTTCAATTTAATTATTTGTAATATTTCTTTAATTCTCTTTATATTATCGAATTTAGAATTAAAGATAATCTCCTCAATTAAATTAAACATCTTTTCCGTTTTATCAACAGTAGCCTTACTTGAAACCATTAATTTTTTAAAGTATCCACCTTCTTTTCTAAAATTATAGATTGTAGAAGCTGTAACATTAATTCCACCGGTATCTAGGAAAATTCTAGTATCTAAATCAGTATAAGGATAGTTTTTCGTATCAACCATAGTTAATAAATCACATAATAAGGCTAGATACTTTATTTCTTCTTCCTTTATAAATTCTAAATCGAAAACCAAATCTATATAGTTGATTTTTCCTGTAAATAATGGATGATATAAAATAGTGTAGTTGTCCTTCTTTTCTTCAATTGAAGGTATTTCTAATACATTTGAATCTATATCCGATAATTTTAAGGAAGGAATTGTATCTTTTTCCTCTTGTGTGTCTTCTCTATTTTGAAACTCTCCAAGAGCCTTGTTTTCTTCAATTAAATTATTTAATTCCTCTTCTGATAGACTTTCCTTGTATTCCTTTAATTTTTTTGCAACTTCCACATCTTTTTTAGCATTTAATCCAGGACTTGCTTCTAGTGAAATAATTACTTTATTGTTGTTATTTAAAATATTTGTTTCAACAAATTTTTCATAATAATCGGTTTTAATATTTTCCCTTAATTCTTTTAATACATCTTCATACTTAAATTGAATTGTAGGATCTTCGTCATAAAGCCAAGTATCTAAGGAAGAAATGAAATATATTATTCCCTTAGTTGGAAAATTACCATTTTCTCTTAAATTATATTCCATTCTATTTAAGGCAGCTTCTAATTGCTCCTTATCGATTCCCTTGTCGATTATTTTCTTTAATTCTTCTTCTATCATCTTTGTAAAATCTTCTACTTTTTCCTTAGAAGTATTAATTGCTGTAATACCAAGTCCAAGTTCTAAGCCATCAGTAGAAAGATCATCTATATCTTCACCAATTCCCTCTTTTAATAAGGCCAATTTAAGTGGAGAGCCGTCATTGGAAAATAAAACTGAACGTAGTATTTCATTTGTATAGGCTTCTAAAATATTGGATTTTTTACCACTTCTTACACCATAAATTAAAATGTCCTTATTTTTTGGATCTTCGTCTGATGCTATAGAATACTCAACTTCAATTTTTCTTGGTTTTTCAAATTCCTTCTGTATTTTAATAGAGGAATCCAATTCTATTTTATTGAAATTACTTAAATATTCATCATTAATAAATTTCAACTGTTCTTCTAAGTCCATTTTTCCATATAAGAATATATAGGAATTTACAGGATGGTAGTATTTATTATAAAAATCTATAAATTCTTCATAGCTTAATTCAGGAATATTGTAAGGATTACCACCAGATTCGTTTCCATATATAGAATCTGGGAAAAGTCCCTTGGCAAATTCATAGTACATTATTGCATCTGGTGAAGAATAGGCACCTTTCATTTCGTTATAAACTACACCTTTATAATTAATATCTTCTTCTTTACTGTTTATTTCATAGTGCCAGCCTTCTTGTAAAAATATTTCTTTTTTAGTTTTCACCCTAGGGAAGAAAACAGCATCTAAATAAACATCCATTAAATTATGGAAATCTTTATTATTTCTACTTGCTACAGGATAAATAGTTTTGTCAGAAAATGTCATTGCATTTAAAAAAGTCTGTAAGGAACTTTTTAATAAATCCATAAAAGGTTCTCTTGTTTTAAATTTTCTTGAGCCATTTAAAACAGAATGTTCTAAAATATGAGCTACTCCTGTAGAATTATCTGGTGGTGTTCTAAAACCTATACCAAAAACCTTGTTATTGTCATCATTTTCCATTGCCATTAATCGGGCACCAGATTGTTCATGTTCAAATATCTTAATATTGGAATCTACATCTTTAATATATTCTTCTTCAATTAATTTAAAACCATGTATCATATTATTCTCCTTAATATTTAATATTTTTTATACTTTTAATTTTTTTGCTGTATTTAAATCTTTCTATTTTGCAACTATTGTAGTCCTTAAGTATCTCATAAATACTAGCAGAAACAACTACTATTTCACCACTATCAAACTTTACAATATAATTAGCTGAAAATCTTGAATTGGTTTTAATACTTTTGTATTTTCCTTCTATAACTGTAGTATTTCCCTTTAATATATCTAAAATCAATATACTAAAATAAAGAAGGCATATTAAATTCAATAAGATTAATAAGGTGAGAAAAAGCATATTAATACTATTACCCATACTATATATTAAATAAATAGTAAGGGAAAAAATAAAAATAAATATTAATCCTACTACTAGGGAGTAAAATACTATTTTTTCATAGCCTATATTAATATCTTTGATAGATTTACCCCTATTAATACTTATATTGTTTTCATTAATATATTTATGTAAATACTTTAAGGCCTCTTCGTCAGAAAGATTTAAATTATCTCTAATATAATTTCTTGCAAACTTAAATTCTCCGTTATCTATAAAAGCATTAAGAATTTTTAAATTTAAATTTTCTCTTTTCATAATTACCCCTTAACACCATCAAAGTATATTATATCATTTTAAGTTTTGAAATAAATAAATTATTATTTAACAATTTAATAAAGTTTTTATAAATTATAGACTAAAGAATTATTTACTTTATAGCTTTTGAAAAAATAATCTAGCAGATATTAAATTTAAATTTAAAACTGCAATAAAGTAAATAATTGTCTTTATTACAGTTTTGTTATTTTTTATAAAATATTAACACTTTACTATAAAAATCCTATAAAAGCCTATTTTCCTTTTATTTATTTTAATTCTATGGTATACTATCAACTTGTAAAAGATTTGGGGGAATTTATGAACAAAAAAATTACGGCGTTATTATTAGCATCAGCTATTTTCTTTACGCCTGTTGTTTCTAGTGCAGAAAATAGTGAAGAAAACTTTGCTAATAATGCAAAAAACATTGAACAAAATATTGAAAAATCAGAATATACAGCTGAACAATTTATAAATATACTTGGAAAAGAAGCTCGTAGAATAGGTCAAGAAAATAATATTTACGCTTCTGTTATGATTGCTCAGGCTTGTTTAGAATCTGGTTTTGGTAAAAGTGGACTATCTCAAAATCCAAATAATAATCTATTTGGCATAAAAGGAGAATATAATGGAAATTCTTCAGATTTCCAAACATGGGAAGACTATGGTGGAAGAGTAGATATTGTAGATAGTTTTAGAATTTATCCTTCTTTTAAAGAATCAATGGAGGATTATGCAGATTTATTACTTAAAGGCTCTGATTTTGATGAAAATTATTATTCAGGTGCTTGGAAATCAAATGCTAGTACTTACCAAGAAGCAACAGCTGCTTTAACTGGAAGGTATGCAACAGATAGCCAATATGCCAATAAGCTTAATAAGTTAATTGAAGATTATAATTTAGCTTCCTTCGATTATCCAGTTAGCTATACTGTTAAAGAAAAAAATAAGGAAAATTTACTTACAATCAGCGAAAAAACAGGTATTTCCTTAGAGGAATTAAAAGAATTTAATCCAGAAATCAAAGATGAGAATAAGTTCTTAAGAAAAGACAAAACAATTATTTTAAGAAGTGAATACTATAAAGAAAATTTCAAATCACCTGTATCAACTGAATTTAAAGTATTAAATGACTTTAATACAAGTATTACAGAAAATAAATTTAAAGGGTTAGATCTTGAAGTTCCTTATAACACCTATGTGTACTCTATAAATAGAGGAGAGGTTGTTAAGGTTTCAGAAGATAATAGTAATGGAAAATATATAGTTATCCAACATGAAAATGGACTATTATCCCATTATTCAAATTTAGATAATGTATATATTAATGTAGGAGATAAAGTAACAGATACAGATATTATTGGAAATATAAAGGGGGATAAGGAGTCTAATAAGGCTATATTATCTTTTTCAATAGCAGCTTCCATAGGCTCAAACTTTGTAAATCCTAAATTATTCCTAGATATTTAAACCATTGTTGAAAAAATCAACAATGGTTTTTTTCTATGATATAATATAAAAAATTGAAAGGAATATTATGAGACTATTTATTGCAATTAATTTTAATAAGGAAACTAAAGAAAGAATTCTTAAGGTCCAAAAAAATTTAGTAGAATTATATTCTAAAGGTTCTCCTACGAAAATAGAAAATATCCATTTAACCTTGATTTTTTTAGGAGAAGTTGAAGAAAAAAGACTTCCAACTATAAAAAATATAATGGATAGTCTTAAGTTTAATAACTTAAACCTAGTATTTGATAAAATAGGGAAATTCAAACGTAGAAATGGTGATATTTACTGGCTTGGTTTAGAAGAAAACAAGGAGCTTTTAAGTTTACAAAATAGTTTATACGAAAAATTATTAAGGGAAAGTTTTAAACTGGAATCCAAACCCTTTTCTCCCCATATTACTTTAGCAAGAAAAGTAGTTCTCCCTTCTAAGGTAAAACCAATCTTAAATTCAAAATTTTCTACAAATATAAATTATATTAGTTTAATGGAGTCAAAAATAATTAATCGTAAAGTAAGCTACAAGGAAATATATAGAAAAAATAATTAAAGGTGGATTATGAAAATAAATATACCAGGCTATAAAAATTTAAATATAGATAAAATAATATTTGACTATAATGGCACTTTAGCTGTTAATGGAAAAATCGATAGCTCTACAAAAAATAAATTAATAGAGCTTTCAAAGAATTATGAAATTTATATACTAACTTCCGATACTTATGGAACAGTGGAAAAAATTTGTGAAAACCTACCGGTAAAAATTCATACCTTTAAAGGAGACAAGGCATCTGCTTCTAAAAAGGATATAGTATTAAAATTAAATCCTAATTCTTGTGCCTGTATTGGAAATGGCAGAAATGACATGGAAATGCTAGAAGTTGCAGCTCTTTCCATTGGAATAATCGGTAAAGAAGGGGCCTATGGGAAAATAGTAAATATTTCAGATATTTGTGTAACATCAATACTTGATGCTATGGACTTATTTATATACACAGACAGGTTAATTGCCGATTTAAGAGGGTGAAACCACTTACAAAATGTAAGTGGCTTGCTTTTCTAAATAATTTTCCTACTAAATTAAATAAATAATTTTTTTATCGACTCGATTCCTTCCATTATTTCATTCCTTGAAAAATTCTTTTTTACTAATTCTTCATCTGACATTTCATTAAGATTATAATAAAATAATAATGTAACAAGTAAAATTTCTGACTGGTTTTCTTTTTCTATATTTTCAATAAGAGAAAATATCATATCTTCTGCCTTATGTATTTGACCAATTTCTACTAATTTAAATATTTTTTTATAATATTCACTATAAGAAATTTGTGATTCTATATTTTTTACAGATTCAGATGTAAGTTTCTTCCCTGTAAACAGAACTGCTAGTGTATTTATAACTGAATTTATCTGTCTTAATAGCCAATCTTCCTGATAATACATTTTAGACCCCTTCTTTTAATTATCCTCTATAATAATTATCTCTATTCTTTATTACTTACCATTTTGAATTGTTTATACCCAATAAAATTGTGGATTCTTACTATTATTTATTCTCCAGTACTTCCTTTATTGTTCTATCTTTTAGAAAAGGAAAGTCTAAAAACTGCAAAAAAGCACTTAATTATTTAAGTGCTTTCTTTATAAGGGTTTAGATTTTGGTTTTCCACCAGCTCTAGGATATTTTTTATTTGTATTTTTTATCTTCTTAATTACTATTAATGTTCTTTCAGAGTCCTCGTAGTCTAAATTATAATCAATAATTTTTTCCAACTTTCCACCAAGGGTTTCTATAGCATTTTTTGCTTCTTCATATTCTTCATGACCTGATGGCCCCTTCATAGATATAAAATATCCACCGACTTTTACAAAAGGTAGGGCATATTCTACTAGGGTATTAAGCCTGGAAACAGCTCTTGAAATAGCATAGTCATATTTTTCCCTATATTTTCCATTTCTTCCCATTTCTTCTGCTCTACCATGAATTGCTTCTATTTTTTGAAGCTCTAATTCTCCTATAACCCTATCTAAAAATTTAATTCTCTTATTTAAGGAATCCATTAAAACAATATTAAGGTCCTTACGGATAAATTTAATTGGTAGGCCCGGTAGTCCTGCTCCAGTTCCTATATCTATTAAGGAAGAATTTTCTTTTATATCAATATACTTTAAAGGAAGAATAGAATCTAAAAAATGTTTGTAATTAACTTCTCTTTCCTCTGTTATAGAGGTTAGGTTTAAAACCTTGTTAGTTTCAACTAGTAACTCTCTATATTTTTCGAAATTATCCAATTGTTTTTCTTCTAGGTTAAATTCATTTTTTACTAATAATTCTTCTAATTTACTCATTGTTCTTCCTTTTTCTTGTTTCTAAATATATTAATATAACATTTATATCTGCCGGACTAACACCACTAATTCTACTGGCTTGACCTAATGAATCTGGCTTAATTTGATTTAGTTTTTGTATAGCCTCGTTAGAAAGTCCCTTAACTTGTGAATAATCTTCTATAAAGTCTATTTTCTTTCTTTCTAATTTTTTAAACTGTTCTATTTGATGTTTTTGTTTAGCAATATAGCCCTCATATTTAATATGGGTTTCTACTTGCATTCTAACTTCCCTTAAAAGTTCTGGTCTGTTTTCATCAAAAACAATTAGGGCTTCATAGGTTAATTCCGGTCTTTTTATTAAATCATAAAGTGTATGGGAGGACTTCATTGGTCCGGAACCAAGTTCTACTAATTTTTTATTATTTTCTTCTGTAGGATTTACCTGTATTTTCTTTAACCTATCTAACTCCCCATAGATACTTTCTTTTTTCCTTCTTGTTTTTTCCATTCTTTCTTCTGTTACAAGACCTATTTCATAGCCTTTTTCAGTAAGTCTTAAATCGGCATTGTCCTGTCTTAAGGTAAGTCTGTATTCAGCACGGGAGGTCATCATCCTATAAGGCTCATTAGTTCCTTTGGTTACTAAATCATCAATTAAAACACCAATGTAGGCATCGGACCTATCTAGTATAAAAGGCTCTCTTCCCTTTATTTTCATTGTAGCATTAATTCCCGCTACTAAACCTTGGCCAGCCGCTTCTTCATAACCGGAGGAACCATTTATTTGACCGGCAAAATAAAGCCCATTTATTTCATTATGCTCCAAGGTTCTTTTTAATATTGTCGGATCTATACAATCATATTCTATTCCATAGGCTGAACGCATAAACTTAACATTTTCAAAACCTATTATAGTCTTATACATTTGCTTTTGTATTTCTTCAGGTAGGGTGGAACTTACTCCTTGAATATACATTTCCTTAGTATTTATTCCCTCTGGCTCTACAAATACCTGATGCTCATCTCTTTCATTAAATCTTACAACCTTATCTTCTATAGATGGGCAATATCTTGGTCCTACCCCTTTAACAATTCCAGCATACATTGGACTTCTTTCTAAATTAGCCTCTATTATCTTCTTAGTTTCTAAAGTCGTATAGGTTAAATAACAAAGCTCTTGTTTAATATCAAATTTTTTACCAAAGTTCATAAATGAGAAAGGTACTATTTCATCATCACCTTTTTGTTCTTCCATTACGGTATAGTCTAAACTATCCCTATGAACTCTTGCTGGCGTACCTGTTTTAAATCTTCTTAATTCTATTCCTAAATCCTCTAAGGATTGGGATAGATGGGTTGCCGCCTTTAAACCATGGGGACCGGACTCGTATTGTAATTCTCCCATAAGAATTAGTCCCTTTAAATAGGTTCCCGTTGCTACAATAACTGCCTTAGTCTCATAAATAGCACCGGACATAGTCTCTATACTTGTAACCTGCTTGTTTTCTACATTTATTTTTGTAACTTCAGCTTCAACTAAATCTAAATTCTCTTGATTTTCAATAACCTTTTTCATTTCCATATGGTACTTAGGCTTGTCTGCCTGTACCCTTAAAGAATGAACTGCCGGACCTTTTGATGTATTTAACATTCTAGACTGAATAAAGGATTTGTCTATAATTAAGGCCATTTCACCACCTAGAGCATCAACTTCCCTTACTAAGTGACCTTTTCCTGTTCCCCCTATATTAGGGTTACATGGCAAGTCTGCAATAGAGTCTAGGCTCATAGTTAATATTACGGTTTTTAATCCCATTCTACTTGTTGCTAAAGCTGCTTCACAACCTGCATGTCCGGCACCTATGACAACTACATCAACAGCTTCTTCCTTATATTTAATAACTTCCATATTTCTCCTTATTTTCCAATACAAAAATCTTTAAATATTTTATCAAGTACATCATCCTCTATAGTTTCTCCTGTTATTTCTCCTAATATTTCCCAAGAATCCCTTAAGTCCACTTCTACACAGTCAATAGGAACATCTAATTTCATATCATTTAAAGATGATTCCAAATGATTAATTGCCCTTCCTAAAATATCTTGGTGTCTAATATTAGTTACTAGAGTTTCATTACTTGATATTATTTCTCCTTGTAAAAACATTTTTGAAATTGTTTCTTCTAATTTGTCTATACCCTTGTTATTTTTAATGGAAATTCTAATAACAGGTATATTTTCATCTATATTTAAACTGTCAATATCCAGTTTACTTTCTAAATCATCTTTATTTAAAAGGACTATTGCCTTTCTTCCCTTTAATAAATCCAGTACAATTTTATCCTCTTCATCTAATTTTTTAGATAAGTCGAAAATTGCAATAATTAAGTCTGCACTTTGTGCAAAGTCTAAAGATCTGTCTACTCCAATTTTTTCAACAATATCGTCTGTATCCCTAATTCCAGCAGTATCGCTTATTTTTAAAGCAACACCGTCTATGTCTATATACTCTTCAATAATATCCCTTGTAGTGCCGGGTATATCTGTTACAATTGCCTTGTTTACCTTGGCCAAATTATTTAAAAGAGAAGATTTTCCAACATTTGGTTTACCAATAATAGTTGTATTAATACCATCTCTTATGATTTTACCTCTATTAGAGGAATTATATAGTTTTTTAAGACCTTCTAATATTTCCTCCCCTTCCTTAATTATTACAGAATTGTCCAATTCCTCTTGACCGTCTTCTGTAAAATTAATGGAGTATTCAACATGGGCAAGTAAATTTAAAAGTCCATCCCTATATTTTTTAATATCCTTCTTTAAAGAACCTTCCAGTTGATTAATAGAAGCCTCATAAGCCTTGTCGGTTTTAGCTTTAATCATATCAATAACAGCTTCCGCCTGACTTAAATCCAGTCTTCCATTTAGAAAGGCACGTTTTGTAAATTCTCCCTTTTCAGCAATTTTCGCCCCATTTTTCAAGGTTAAATCCAAAACCTTTTTAACGGAAATAATACCACCATGGGTGTATATTTCTACAATATCCTCTCTAGTATAGGTGTTTGGTCCCTTCATAAAGGCAATTAACACTTCATCTATTAACTTATCGTCATCATAAATATGGCCGTATCTTAAAGTTCTATTTTCTAAATCTTTATCATCTATTTTTTTAATTGGTTTAAAAATTTTTTTACCTATTTCAAAACTCGTTAAACCACTCATTCTTACAATTCCTATTCCTGCTTCTCCAGTAGCAGTCGATATTGCAGCTATGGTATGTTCCATAATAACCCTCCTAATATTCTTTTTAATTATAACATACCTTAATGCTAATATATTTAAGCATTTATACTACATTCTAAAAGAAATAAAGCCTGCAAATGCAGACTTTATTTTTTCTTTCTCTTAATTTTTATTATTACTCTTCTATAAGGCTCATCACCTTCACTAACAGTATATACCCCAGAAACATTTTGTAAAGCAGAATGTATTATTCTTCTTTCATATGGATTCATTGGCTCCAATTTCATATTTCTATTGTACTTTTTAGCCTTATTAGCCATTTTTACTGCTAATGATTCTAAAGATTTAACTCTTTTTTCTCTGTAGTTATTAGAATCTACAGATATTCTCATATATTCTTTGGAATTTCTATTAGCTACTAGATTAACTAAATACTGAATAGCATCTAGCGTTTCTCCTCTTTTACCAATAACAATTCCAATATCTCCTTCATTTTCAGGAATAATATTAAATCTTGTAAAGTTTTCATCGTTAAATGTTTCAATATTGGCCTTAATACCCATTTTTGAAACTATATCCCTTAAAAATTCCTTAGTTTTAACCTTGATTTCCTCTTTAGTTAAACTATCTATTTCTATATCCTCTTGGATAGAATCCTCTACTTTAGTTTCTTTTTTTGAAGTTTTTTCTACGATAATTTCCTCTTCTACTATACTACTAGTTTCTTCTACTATAACTTCTTCTTTTTCTTCTTCCTTAGTAGAAAAATTATTGGAAACAACTTCATTAAGTAACTCTTCAATATTTTCTTCACAGGATACCTTTACTACGGCATCTTTAGAACCTATTAAACCAAAAAAACCGCTTTTTGGCTCCTCTAAAATTTCAACAATTGCTTCTTCCTTTGTACAGTTAAGTTCCTTTATAGCTAAATTAACTGCTTCTTCAACTGTCTTTGCAACTTTTACCGTTGATTTCATTTAGGCTCCCTTCTTTTTATTAGCTTTTTTCTTTGAAGCCTGTCCCTCTGAAATTTTTTCTTTACTTGAAGATTTTTTCTTCTTTGGAACCTCTTCAACAACTTCTTCCTCTTTATTTACTAGTTTAAGAACTAATCTAATGGCAATTTCAATAACATTACCTGCTGTCCAATATAGTGCCAAACCTGCTTGATAACTTCTTGCAAAGAAGAAAAACATTATTGGCATACCATACTTCATCATAAAGTTCATTGACTGCATTGGATCCTGTTGGCCATCTTCACTTTTCTTAGTACTTGGTGTAAGTAAAATACTGTAAAGCATTTGAGAACCGGCCATTAATAATGGTAAAATTATAGTTGGATCTGCAGCTGTTAAATCCGGAATCCAGAAAAAATTTGTTGCAATTGTTTCTGAAAGTCCTGTGTATTTCATTGGTTCTCTCATTACAGGGAACAAAGCCCAGATAATAATAAGCTGAACTATCATAGGTAAACATGAAGCAAAGGGACTAAAACCCATTTCCTTTTGTAGTTCCATTACCTTTTGTTGGTAAAGCTGTGGGTCATGTTTATATTTCTTTTCTAGCTTCTTCATTGCCGGCTGCAATTCAGCATTGATTTTGGTCATTTTAGCATTTGACAATGTTACCGGCAACATTGCCAATTTGTAAATAAGCGTCAATATTAATAAGGATATTGCAAAATAAGATATTGACTTTGGTTCTACTCCTATATTGGAAACTGTATGATATATAAATTCTAATATCTTTCCAATTATAGAGCTTAAAAATTTCGTCATCTTTACTCCTAAATTATTATTTTAATGGATCGTAGCCGCCTTTACTAAAGGGATTACATCTTAAAATTCTCCAAACTGCTAAGAATGTTCCCTTTATTATTCCATATTTCTCATAAGCCTGTAATGCATATTGGGAACAAGTAGGATAGTATTTACAACAACCTGAACCCCAATATGGTGAAATATTCTTTTGATAAAATCTAATTAATAAAATTGGTATTTTTTTCATTTCATCACCTTTTAAAAACAATTTTAAGTAAATGTTTTACAGACTTTTCTAATTCATCATAAGATAATTTTTTAGTGTTTTGTCTTGGAATTACTACTATATCGTAGCCATTCTCAATTAAATCAAAATTATGTCTAAATATTTCCTTTAGTCTTCTTTTTAATTTGTTTCTTTCTACGGCATTTCCATATTTTTTTGTAATAGAGAAACCAACACGAGATCCTTGTTTTTTATTTTTTTTTACAACGAAGGTAAAGTTCTTATTAAAATATCCTTTACCATGTCTGTATATAATTCTAAAATCCCTATTACTTCTTAATCTTTTATTTTTTTCCATAAATGTAAAATTTAAAAGGCCATTTTTAATGGCCTATGCTGAAATTACTTTTCTACCTCTTTTTCTTCTTCTCTTTAATACAGCTCTACCTGCTTTTGTTGACATTCTTTTTCTAAAACCGTGATCTTTACTTCTTCTTCTTCTATTTGGTTGATAAGTTCTTTTCATTTCTTAATAGCACCTCCTTGAGACATTATTTAAAATACAAAACACTAGTTTAAATTATATAAATGGAAGAGCTAACTGTCAAGAAATATTGTAATTTTAATATTATTTAAGAAAATTATAATAGATTTATCCTATATTTACTTTTTTTCATAATTCCATCGTATTTTTTATTAATTCAACTTGCTATAAAGCTTGAAAAATAAACATTTTTACCGGTTTTTAATTTGTATAAATCATCAATATTTGTTATAATATCTATATTAAGAATTTTCAAACACAAAATATAAACATATCGTTCCACATTTTGTGGATAAATTGTGGATAAGTATACTATTTAGAGAATAGTCATTATAAAAATGCTTCAATTCTCTATTTTTTTAAGCAAAAATCATAAACTTTACTTAAATTGTGGATAAGTGTAGTGTTTTGTGGATAATTTTATTTATTATGTAATTTACAGCTTGTAGAGAGTTAACAAATTGTGGATTACTTTGTTGATAACTTGGAGGTTATTTTTATGGACCTAAATTTAATTTGGACTGAATTTTTAGCAGGTCTAGAGGTAAATATGTCCGATGTTGCATTTAACACTTGGATAGAACCTTTAGAGCCTATAAAATTAATTTCTTCTGAACTAATTATTTCAGCGCCAAATGGCTTTACTAAAAAAATGATTGAATCTAAATACTTAGACGATATGATAGGTATTCTAAGTATTATATTAAAGAAGGATGCATCTATAAAAATTATATTGCCAACAGATAATACTTACAAACAGTATCAGGTAAAAACAAAACCTGGAGGGCAACAGTATTTTACCGATGTAAATGAAAATAATGGTAGCAAAAAACCTATTGATGTAGAAAAAATAAAAATGGAACAGATGTTAAATCCAAAATACACCTTTGACACATTTGTTAAGGGTAAGTCCAATGAATTTGCATTATCCGCTGCCTTAGCTGTAGCTAAAAATCCTGCCAGTGCCTATAATCCTCTTTTTATATATGGAGGACCAGGACTAGGAAAAACCCATTTAATGCAGGCTTGTGCCCATGAAATTATAGACCATAATCCTGAAGCTAAGGTTGTATATATAAGTAGCGAAAAATTTGTTAATGAATTAATCTCATCTATAGGTGATAGAAGTAATAAGAAAAACTCAGCCTTTAGAAACAAATACCGAAATATTGATGTACTACTTATAGACGATATACAGTTTATTGCTGGAAAAGCCGGTACTCAAGAGGAATTTTTCCATACCTTTAACGATTTATATGCTCAAAATAAACAGATTATAATATCTTCCGATAAACCACCAAAGGAAATTAAGTATTTAGAAGAAAGACTTATTTCTAGATTTGAATGGGGCTTAATGGCAGATATTCAATTACCTGATTACGAAACTAGAGTAGCTATTTTACAAGCCAAGCTAAATATGGAAAATGCCAATATTTCAAGGGATATTCTAGAATACATAGCTATGAATGTAAAATCCAATATTAGGGAGCTGGAAGGTGCTTTAATGACTGTTATAGCTCATTCTAAGCTACTTAATGAACCTAATATAGATTTGGAAAGAGCAAAAATAGCTCTTAGAAAAGTAATTGCTGAAAATGAAAAAAGACCAATTACTCTCGATTTAATACAGGAAATTGTAGCAGATCAATACCATATAACGGTTTCTGATTTATCATCTAAAAACAGATCTAAACAAATTGCCTATCCTAGGCAAATTGCAATGTATTTATGTAGAAATCTTACGGATTCTTCTTTAATAGCTATTGCTAATTCCTTTAAACGTGATCATACAACTATTATGCACGGTGTTGAAAAAATTTCTAAGGATATTTCCAAAGATGAAAAGTTTAAAGAGGAAATTAATGATCTTATAGATTTAATTAAAAATGAATAATCCACATTTTATTGTTAACAACCTTGTGGATAAGTTGTGGATAAGTAAAATTTATTAAAAAATTTATTTTTTTTGTTGATAGTGTTGATAACTCAATATTTTCTGTCCTATTATCCACAGATTTATCGGACTGAATTTTATCGTATTCTAGCTGTTTATTAGACTTATCCACATTATGAACATATACTACTAATACTACTACTATATTTTATTATAGTTTTTAATACACGGAGGAGACTATGAAATTTGAAATAAATCAAAAAGATTTATTAAAACATATTAATATTGCTCAAAAAGCTATTTCTTCTAGAACTACTATTCAAATACTTGAAGGAATATTATTTGAAGCAAAAGATAATTATTTAATATTAACATCAACAGATTTAGAATTAAGTATAGAAACTAAAATTGAATGTTTAGTGGAAAAAGAAGGAAAAATAGTTATAAATTCTTCTATGATAGGTAATATAGTTAGAAAATTACCAGATGCACCAATTAAATTTAATGTTGTTGGAGATAATATACAAATAGTATGTATGAATTCAGAATTTAATTTAATAGGTCAAGATTATTCTGATTATCCTCCTTTACCACAAAAGAACAATGATATTTCCATTAATATGGATACTAGTATTGTAAAAAATGCTATAAAAGAAACTGTTTTTGCTGCTTCTTTAGATGAAACTAGACCTGCTTTAACAGGTGTACTAGTAGAACTTTCTAAAGATGAAGTTAATTTTGTAGCCTTAGATGGTTTTAGAATAGCCTTAAGTAGATTTAAAATGAAAAACGATGAAGATGTTAAGGAAATAATTCCTTCAAGGGCTTTAGTTGAATTGCAAAAAATACTTGAAGAGGATGAAGTAATAAATATTAACTTTATTCAAAATAATGTAATATTCGATTTAGGCAATACTTTAGTATACTCAAGACTATTAGATGGAAAATTTATAAATTATAAGGATATTATTTCAGATGATTATAATTGTAGAGTAGAAATAAATAAAAGAGATTTTCAGGATTCATTAGAAAGAGCCTCTCTACTAGCTAGGGAAGAAAAGGCTAATTTAGTAAAAATTAGTATAAATGACAGTAATCTTAACATTAGTTCCAATTCAGAATATGGAAATGTCAATGAAAATATAGTATGCCTAAAAGAAGGCGAAGATATAGACATAGCCTTTAATGCAAAATATTTACTAGATGGTCTTAAGGTTATAGAAAGTGAAAATTGTGAATTATTATTAACAGGTTCTTTAAATCCATGTATAATACATCCTATTGATGAAGAAAAAGATTATACTTATTTAGTTTTACCTGTAAGATTAGGAAGAGATTAATGAAAAAAATAGAAATAACTACTGAATTTATAAAATTAGAACAATTATTGAAATTAGCAAATCTTGTTTCTTCAGGTGGATTAGCAAAGGAGTTAATTCAAAATGAAGAGGTTAAAGTAAATGGAGAAATAGAAACAAGAAGGGGAAAAAAACTTAGAAAAGGAGACATTGTAGAGTACAATGGTGAACAATTCCTTATTGATTAGGAGATTAAATTGATAATTAGAAATTGTTATCTTTTAAACTTTAGAAATTTTAATAACTTAAATATACAGTTTTCAGACAAAACAAATATAATAATTGGAAACAATGCTGAAGGGAAAACTAATATTTTAGAAGCTATTTATTTTAGTGCAAAAGGTAAAAGTTTCAGATCTTCAAAGGAATCCGATTTAATAAAATTTAATAAAGAACATGCCTATATTAGAACAGATATAGAGTCTAATGGTGTTGAGGAAAAAATAGAAGTAAAACTTTCAAGGGAAAAAAAGAAGCAAATTAGAATAAATGAAAATTTAATTGATACTATGAAAGAACTTCGAACTTTTTTTGACATAGTTACCTTTACACCGGAAGATTTAAAAATTATTAAAGATAGTAAAGCATATAGAAGAAATTTTATTGATGAGATAATTACAGATTTAATCCC
>DUUN01000254.1 GCA_012841535.1 Gallicola sp.
GCCTGATAAACCTTTATTAGTTTGCTTTTTATAAATTATATTTTCAGAATAAATTTTTTGATATTTTTTACAGATTTCTTCTGAATCATCAGTGCTACCATCATTAATCAAGATTAATTGAACATTTCTTTCAAACCCGATAGATTGATTTATTACACTTTCAATCGCTTCTTCAATGTATTTTTCGACATTATAAACTGACATAATGATTGAAAATTTATATTTATATTTTTCCATAATTTCTCCTAAATAACTTTATCCTCTTTTAACTTCTGAATTATCCTTTGAGTGTTTTTATTGTCATCAAATTCCACTATTTGTTCATATCTCTTTTTATGTTTTAATTGTTGCTCGTTTGTATATGAATTTATAATTGAGGTTGCCAATTCTTTTTTTGTATAACAAATATCGCCGAAAACATTTTCCTTATTTAACAACAACTTGGTTTTATCACCATACATCCTCAAGCATTTTTCTTTATCCCGCCAGTAAAATATCACATTACTTCCTCGATAGAAAGCATCAAAAGATATGGATGAATAATCAGTTATCAACAATTTACAATCTTTTAATATTTCATTATACGAAATTTCTTTAGGTAAGTAATATTTCAAGTTGGAATTTGACTCTTTAAAGTAGTTTATTATTAAAGGATGTGGCAAAACAATTGTTTTTTGAAGTAAATCTATAGGAATTGAATCAATTATGGTTTCAATCATATTATGGTATCCTGTTTTGGTAAAATCTTGTCTTGCTTCATTTAGTTCCCATCTTCTCCAAGTTGGCATAACAACTATTTTGTCTGCAGTTTTATTTTTGTGGTTTTTGTCAAATTTTGCCAATCCAGTTATATAAATATCACTTTTATTAAAACCACCAAGCTCAACAAAATGCTTTGCTTCTAACTTAGATGAGGCAACAACCCTGTGTAATTTATAGTTTTTCTTATGAAATCCAGTCCTCATCTCACTATCTAATGATATCATATACATTATACCATGTTGTAAAAAAACATACGAAATATTTTTACTATTTAACTTCCTGTTTATATTTCTATTTGCAACTCTTAATTGAATTACATGCGTCAGTGTTTCAGTACCGATAAATTTTTCACTCTTGAAAAAGTAAATTAAATGCTTAAAAGAATTTTTGTTTATAATATTTTTCTTGTATTTATTATTTAGTTCTTTAAATTTACTATTATTTTTATCTAATATATAATAACAATTGGTATATCCTTCATCAATTAACTGTTCATAAAGTATTGACGCGCTTTCTTCGTAACTATTTGCATTTTTTTCATACAGCAATATAATATTATTATTCAATACAAATTTAGACATAACTTTGCTTATAGCAACTTTTAATTTAGCTAGTTTTGAATCATATATATTTGGTTCTCTAACTGTCAAATACATAGTGTTCTTAATCGTTTGCCTAAAATACAGGGATGAACCTTTATTAATTATAACTCTGCTATTGCGATATTTCCCTTTTTTATAATCTAAAACATTATATAAAATTCTTCCAATATAACCTTCATATTTAACAACAATTTTATTTTGTATATCAGCCTTTAATAA
>DUUN01000428.1 GCA_012841535.1 Gallicola sp.
CTTGTAGAGATTTAATATAATCTTGAACCTTAACATTAGTTAACAGTCTGCTTGCACTTGCATCCGCTTTTTTTTCATCCTTCATTTTATATACTTTCATATATGCTTTTCTTCCATTCATACCATTCTTCATATACTCTTGACAAAACGCTTTTTGGTTTTTGTTAAGTTCATTCATTATATAGTCACCTCTCTTTTATTTAAAATATTTATTGACTATTTCATTTATAAAACTATTTATACTAGCCACTATATTACATAAATCTTCTCTTGAAACATCATCACTAAATCCCCATCCATTTTCAAAAGTCCAACAATGAGTTAGTTCGTGAATTAAAGTGTGTTTCTTTCTATCGTGTACTAGCATACTATTTATATATATCTTGTTTTCTGTATAACTACAAAAGCCATATAAAAACTCATCTTCGTTTCCTTGAAATCTTCTTGATAACTCTCTTGTATCTAGTTCTTCTATTTTCCAATGACTATTATTTATTTTGAATTTCATTTTTTCTTTGCTACTTTCTTTTTTGTAGTTTTTTTCTTTTTGGTAGTTTTCTTCTTAGTTTCTTCTACTACCTTATCTACTATTTTATCTTCTGTTGGTTCTTTTACTTCTTCTTTAACTATTTCAATTAACATTGCCAAATTCTTTGGATGGCTTAATATTTGTTTTCCTCTTTCATTAGATACTTCGTATTCATCACCTTTTTGAATATTACCAAAGGTTAATACATATTCGCCATTTCTCAAAACTTTAGTTTTATTATCTTTTTTTGCTAATTCATTATCAATATAATTTCTTAATGCTCTTATTTTCATATTTTTCATCTCCCTTGTTTATATATTTGCTTTTCAGCATTTCTTTTTATATCTTTAATAAAATCTTGAATGTAAGATTTATACTCATCATCGCATTCATAATAGAAGTCTGTTAAATCGGCTATAAATCTATAAATAGATGTATCCCATTTAGTATTTCTATCAGTTGTAACACTATGAGCATTACCCCTATTCCATAAATGAGTTATTTCTTGTAAATTTTTCCATTTTTTCATTTTATTGCATATTCTAAAGTGTTGTACTTTATCTTCCATTAGTGTGCCTTCGCTAAATAAACATTCTTTCATTAATGAAGTTTTGACTACTTTAGCCCATATTGCACATACATTTTCTTTTAATGCTTGTTCTTTTGTTTGACTATTAGGAATATATTGAGCATATACTTGATTGTTTTTTGTTTGTTGAAACCCCAAAAATAAAACATCTTCGTTATTAAGATGTTTATTTATTTTTTCTAAAACTCTATCATCAGCTAACCAATCATCACTGTCTAGGCTTACTATATAATCGCTATTAGCCTCTACTATACCAGCATTTCTAGCACCGCCATTGTATCTCTTACTCTTTAATTCAATTAATTTGTCTTGTGGTCTCAATAACCTTTTAGCAATTGATATTGAATCATCTTCACTCATATCATCTACAAATATTATTTCATAGTTTTTATACGTTTGATTTAAAACACTATTTAAGCACTTTTCTAACCATTGTGCATTATTATAATTTGGTATTAGGATTGTAAATTTATAGTCTTTCTTTTCTATAGGTTTAACTAAATCTAACCATTGTTTTTCAACATTTGGATATTCGTATTTAAAATCGAACTTTGCATTTAGTATTTTATCTACATCTAAATTGCTTAAATCTTTTTTAAGTATAAATCCCATATTATCTTTTACCGTTTCAATAGCTGTTCCAAAATCAGTTACAATGACAGGCGTTCCTAAAATTAAAGCATAATACATTACTAAACATTGTGCTTCTCTTTCACTTAACATCACTAAATAATCAGCATTTTTGATATATGGATACGGATTATCTTTTTTGCCTAAAAAAACAACATTTGTATATCTTTCAAACATTGCCTTAATCGAATTATCTCCATCACCAATAATATACCATTTATAATTAATATTAAGTTGATCTAATTGTTTAACTATTTCTATTATCCGATCAAATCCTTTTTCTTTAGAAATTCTTGAAACTGTAACAAATATTATATCGTTTTTTTCTAAATTAACTTCTTCTTTTGATAATTCTTTAACTTCATCAATATTAATTATATTTGGTATTACTTTAACTTCTTGCCCCAATATCTTTTCTGCTTGTTCTTTGCATTCGTTTCCTACTGCTATATATTCATCGAAATAATTTGGTATATTTTTTCTAGATACCACTGAATCAACCCAATTATTATTTATAATTAAAATGTTTTTCAATGCGTTTATTTTAATTGGTCTTATGGTTTCATAAAAACAAATATCAAACATTTCATTTTTGACTATATCAATGTGTTTTATATCAGCATATTGACTTATTTTTGTAAGCATTTCTATATTTGAATTGCAATCACTAAATATTACTGTAACATTATGGTTGTTTTCATCTAATATTCTGCTCAATTCAAAAATGGCTTTTTCAACCCCTCCAATAGCCTCTATTTTATGATAATAAATTGCTATGTTCATATTATTAATTTTAAGTTTCACTTAATCACTTCCCAAATTTATTTATTACTTTCCAAAACCACTTTTCTAATTTATATTTCCATAATGGTTTGCCTAAAAAAATTGCCATCTCTAAATCATATCTTTTTTCATTCAATCTAACATAATGTTTTGCTATTCTTTTTTTATTCATTTAATCACCTATTTTTTCTTTTTAAAATACTCGATCGATATTTGTAAATTTAAAAAAACCTATTATTTACAATAGATTTTTGTAAACTTACAAAAAAAATGTATATTTTTATATTTTTTTCACAAAATAGTATTGACAATGTACGTACAATTTGTTATAATCTATATAGATAGTTAAAGAAAGGAGGGAATTAATGAAAAATGACAGACTATATTTAAGAATTAATAGTGATTTAAAATCACAATTAGAAGAAATCGCAAAAACACAAAATCGCACACTATCAAATTTAATTGAAACAATTTTAAAAAAAGAATTAAAAAAGAAAGAGGGAATTAATAATATGAAAGATAAGGAAATTAAAAAAATTATTAATAAGTATAATGAGCAAGGCATCGGTTTTAATTGTAATACTAATGAATTAAAAGAATTACAACGTATGATGAGACAAAATAAAGATATTTTAAAACAAAATATCGAATATTGTGAAAATCGTAAAAAAGAATTATACAACGTAGAAATTAGCAACTCAGCTCTAGATGTTGTAAGAAGAGATTTAAGAGATAATGAATTAAATGA
>DUUN01000443.1 GCA_012841535.1 Gallicola sp.
TTATATAATTTAAAATTTTATAATTCTAAATATATTCCTATAGAAAGTAAAAATATTTTTCTCTAACACTATCTCTATCTACCCCTATTCTTAACTCCATTCTTCATCATTTAGATTATCTCCTTCTTATAAAATCTGTCCTAATTCTATATTTCTAAATTTTACAACTGAAGCTAAAATCCCTGAAGTCTAATAACTTTTCCTTTAATTTTCATCTTACAGATTGGTAAAGTAATTATTGTTGTATGTATTCCTATATTTTTTCTAGCATTCCCTTATCAGCACTATTTGCTAAAAAGGCCAAATAAAATAGGAGTAGTATTATTATAATCTTTAATAACCTACTCCTATTATTTGATTTCAAATCTGAACCAACAGTTCATTTTTGGTTCTATCACCTAGTCTATCATACCCTTCTATTTATATTTTTTCGGTACTACTAATGTTTAAAACTTTCTTAATTTTGTTCTTTAATTTTTAAATCAAATTATCTTATATTCAATTGTCATTTCTTAGTTTTCAATAATTAAATTAAATCATTTACATTGGACTATGCTATTTAAAATAGATTAACTGTCCTTCTTTATCATTCCCTCAACTAAAATCTTTAAAACAAATCAATTTTAGTTGGTTCAGATTTAAAATCATTAGCAAGTATCTCTCTTGCTATGTATATTATACCTTAGAAATCAATTTTTAACAATACTTTTCTTAATTTTTTTATATTTTCCATTAATTCCTTATATGAATTTTCACCCCTAAATCCTCGCAAGGATTTAAGGGTTACTATATTACTTTATTCTTTTTGTAATTTCATTTGCCTTTTCATAAATTTTTTCTACTTCTATACCTACATTAAATTCACCATTTTCATAGAGGATTTTACCATTTATCATTGTAAGTTTTATATTTTCCTTACTACCACTATAAACAATATTTTTACTTATGTTGTTTATAGGCTGCATATTAGGTCTATTTAAATCAATAACTGTTAAATCTGCATATTTCCCTTTTTCTAATATATCACAATTATTTAAGCCCATTGCTAAGGCACCATTACTTGTTGCCATTTTTAATACATCATTTCCATCTACAACTGAAGCATCTTGGACTTTAACTTTTGTTAAACCCGACACCAAAAACATTTCCCTAAACATATCTAGGGCATTATTTGAAGCAGGCCCATCGGTTCCAATTGCAACTGGAATCTCCATATCTAAAAATTCATCAATTCTAGCTATTCCACTAGCTAGTTTTATATTTGAGGAAGGATTTGTTACAATTGTTAATTTCTTTTCTTTAAATATTTTTTTATCTTCTTCATTTAAATATACACAATGGTAACCTCCTCCTCCATTATCATATATTCCTAATGAATTTAAATAAGCTGTTGGAGTCATTCCTTTTCTAGTAATACAATCATTTACTTCCCTTAAGGTTTCGGAATTATGAGTCCAAACTGGTGCTTTATATTTTTGGGATAATTCTACTAATCCTTTTAAAAGATTTTCACTTGTTGTATATTCTGCATGAAATCCTAATTTATATGATATGAGATTATTATATTTTTCATTATTATTTAATTCTAAGTAATACTCCTCTATTTCTTCGACACTTTGAGTAAAGTCATTTAAGGCTCCAACTATTACTGTTCTAAAACCACTGTCATAACTTGCTTTTGCTATTTCCCTTGGATGAAAATACATGTCGAAATTAGCTGTTATCCCACTGGATAAATATTCTAATATTGCTAGTCTAGACAGCCAATAAATATCCTCCGGTAGTAACTGTGCTTCTCTAGGAAATACTTGGTTGTTTAACCATTCTTGTAAAGGCAAGTCGTCAGCTCTTGACCTTAAAAAGGTCATTGCTGAATGGGTATGAGCATTTTTAAAGCCTGGTAATACTAAATTACCCTTTAAGTCTATTTCCCTGTTCCATTTAATATTACTTTCTTTTTTATCTCCTATATATTCAATTTTATTTCCTACAACCCAAAGTTCTTCTTCTAATATTTCCATATTGTCTTTCATTGTAAGAATTTTTCCATTGTAAAAACGTATATTCATTATCTTTTTCCTTTATCGTAAATTTCACCTAGTGCTGCCGGTGCCCTATTGTGTTTTGAGAAGAAAACCAATAATAACAATGTTACTACATAAGGTAATATCATTATTAAATCTGAATAAGAGCTTGGCAATTTAAGAAGTTGTATTATTTCATAACCTGTGGATTTAGCAAATCCAAATAGTAAACAGGCTCCTAAGGTTGGAATTATTTTCCAGTTTCCAAATATTAAAGCGGCTATTGATAAATAACCATAACCTACATAAATATTTCCAGAGAAATTAGCAGAAATTGAATATGCAAAACTTATTCCAGCTAATCCTGATAAGGCTCCTGAAAATAAAACCGCTATAAATCTTGTTCTATTTACATTTATTCCAGCCGCATCAACTGAATTTGGATTTTCTCCAGCTGCTCTTAAATGTAAGCCAAAACTTGTTTTATATAAAATATACCAGGAGATTATAGCAACTGCAATAATAATTATTTCGAAGGGATAAATCTTAGTAAAAACTGCTCCAAGTATAGGAATTTTTGAAAGTACAGGTATTGTAATTCTATCGGAAACAGCTAATACAAATTTATCTGATGGAGTATTAAAGACAGTTTTATTTATTAGTTTTGTTAAAAACGATGTTAATGCCATTGCTAAAATATTTATTACCACTCCTGAAATTACCTGGTTTGCCTTGAACTTTATACATAATGAGGCATGTAGCATGGAATAAATCATACCTGTTAATATGGCTACAAGTATTGCAATATAATAGGCTGTATTATCACTTATGCCCATATTTCTTGTTATATATACTGCAACTAAGGCACCACCAAAAGCACCAAAGCCTTGTAATCCTTCTAAGGCTAAGTTTGTTATTCCACTTCTCTCACTATATATTCCACCTATCGCCATAATAAAAAGTGGTAAAGCAAATGATAAACCATCTATAATAATTTTATCCATTATTCTTTACCTCCTTTTTTTCTTCTTCGTCCTTATCTTTAGATTTTGATAAACGATATTTTATATATGCTCCACAAGCACTAAATAATAGTATAATACCTGTAATAACAGAAGATATTTCCTGTTCTATTCCCGCTTGCGAACTCATATAGGCACTTCCTTCGCTTATAATATTAATTACAAATGAAGAAAAAATTATCCCTATCGGATTACTATTTCCTAGTAATGCTACTGCTATAGCATCAAATCCAAGACTTGGGAGTACTTTTGGCTGAATCGAACCAAAGTAGCCTAAATAATATGTAACACCGGCAAGTCCTGCTAAAGCTCCCGAAATCACCATTACAGTTACTATTCTTGTGCCAACTGGAATTCCTATATATTTAGCTCCACTTCTACTAGAGCCAACTGCCTTAATTTCAAATCCTAAGTTTGTTTTATCAATTAAAAATTTTATTATAAAAACAACAATAATAGCTAGTATTATTCCCAGTGGTATGTCCATTTTATAATTCCCTATCTGAGTATTCATTAAAGTTAATCTCGATTCACTTAAAACAGCAATAGATTGCCTTGAAACTGGATCTATATATCTTGTATAAATAAAAAAGCTAGTTATATATTGGACTATATAGTTAATCATAATAGAGGCAACAACTTCATTAATATTGAATTTATATTTCAAAAATCCGATTAAACCTCCTACAAGACCTCCCACAACAATTCCTATTAAGATTACCAAAGGTTTGGCTATATAAGCATTAAGTCCTGAATAACCAACAATTATCGTTGCGACAAAACCTGCTGTAAGCATTTGTCCAGAAACTCCTATATTAAATAGGCCACCTTTTAAAGCTACAGCCACTGCTAAAGCTCCAAATATCATTGGTGTTAGAGAATTTAAGAAACTCATAAAATCCGTTATCATCCCTTTGCTTCCAGCATATCTTAGCTTTGGTGCCAATCCGGAACCCTGTAATAAATTATATAGGGCCGAAAAAGGATTTTTTCCTAAAATTGTAAGTATAATAGAACCAGCAATTAAGCTTAGGAAAATAGAAAATATGGGAATAGTAATAGCTTGTCTTTTTTCATCTCCAAAAATTTTTAAAAAGAACCTTCTTAATGCCTTCAACTTTTCTTCACTCCCATCATATACGCTCCTACTTCTGTACTGGTCATTTTACTAGCATCTTCTACCTTAAGTAGCTCACCATTATATATAACTCCAATAGTATCTGCTAAGTTCATAACCTCTTCTAATTCTAAAGAAATTAATAAAATAGCTTTTCCCCTATCTCTTTCTTCTATAATATATTTATGAATGTTGGAAACTGCACCAACGTCTAACCCTCTTGTTGGTTGAACGAAAATTAATAATGGAGTATCCTGTTCAATTTCTCTACCAATAATTACCTTTTGTTGGTTTCCACCACTCATTGAACGTACTATTGTATTTCCACCTTGACTACTTCTAATATCATATTTTTCTATTAGTTTTTTTCCATATTCTTTAAACTTTTGATAATTTAATACTCCATTTTTAGAAAATTCTTTTTTATAGTAATTTTTAGAAGATAGGTTATAATTTAAATTAAAATTCATAATTAAACCAACATTTTGTCTATCTTCCGGTATATAAGCTATTCCTTCTACATTTCTCTCTCTTATAGATAAATTTGTAATATCCTTCCCATTAAGTTTTATTGTACCCGACTCAACTTCTAACATGCCTGCTATAGCATCTGCAAGTTCTATTTGTCCATTACCTGAAACTCCTGCTATTGCCATTATTTCTCCACCATGAACATTAAAGGAAACATCTTTTACAACTTTAATTTTTTCACTATTTTTTACATTTAAATTTTCAACTTCTAGTACTGTATCTTTAAAACTAGCCTCTTTCTTTTCTAAAGTAGTCTCTATATCCCTTCCAACCATTAAATTTGACATATCCTTTGTAGTAACTTCATTTGTATTTACTACATCTACTAATTTCCCACGTCTTAAAATAGCACATCTATCTGCAACCTTTTTTATTTCCTCTAATTTATGGGTGATTAAAAGTATAGTCTTTCCACTATTTTTAAGATTTACTATTATTTTTAACAGATATTCTATTTCCTGTGGCGTTAGTACTGCCGTTGGTTCATCAAAAATCAGTATTTCCGACTCCCTATAAAGCATTTTTAGTATTTCTACCCTTTGTTGAATAGAAACATTTAAATCCTCTATTTTTTTCTTAGGATCTACCTCTAAGCCATATTCTGTAGAAATTTTTCTAACTTTTTCATTGGCAGTTTTCATATCTACATAAGGTAAAAAACCTAAGACTCTTTTTTTAGGCTCAATACCCATAACAATATTTTCCGCCACTGTATAGTTTGAAACTAATTTAAAATGCTGATGTACCATTCCTATATTTAAATCCGTTGCATGATTAGGAGATTTTATTTCTTCCTTTTTCCCATTTATGTAAATTTCTCCACTATCTGGCTCATACATACCAAAGAGCATACTCATTAAAGTGGATTTCCCAGCACCATTTTCTCCAAGTATTGCATAAATTTCACCTTTTTTAACTTGAATAGTAACATTGTCATTTGCAACAATTCCTGGAAATTTTTTTGTTATATTTTTCATTTCAACAATATATTCTGACATAATCCCTCCTGAAGAGTAAAATTAAGACTGCTAAAAGCAGTCTTAATTTTACTCAAGTCCTTCAAAATTTTCAGGTGTAGTTTCACTAAAGTTTGAAGGTGGTACTATTTTACCTTCTTTAACTGCAGTATATACTTTTTCTAATTCAGCTAATGTAGTTTCAGATAATTGGTGTCTACCTTCTTCTTTAACATAGCCTGTTGAATCTGTATCAGCTTTTAATAATGCATTTTCACCTTTAAATTTGCCAGCTGCTATATTTTCTAATTGTTTTTCAACATTCATTCCCATTATTTTTAGTCCTGACGTAATAACTATATTTTTATCACCACTTTTACCATCATCAAATTGATCAACATCACAGCCAATTACTTTTATGTCATCAGCTTCTTTAGCTGCAGTAAATACTCCATTTCCAGAATTTCCTGCTGCTACAAACATAATGTCTACTCCTTGGTCAATTAATGCATTACCTACTACTTTCCCTGTAGCTTCGTCATTGAAAGTTCCTATATAATTACCTCCAACATTGTTTTTCATAACATCTTCTCCAGCATAGGAAGGTAATTCTACAATCTCAGCTTTAGCATTTAAATGTTTTACTGCATAATTAACTCCTGCTTCAAATCCAAATTGGTAGTTAACATTTGAAGGGTATGCTATACCGTTTACAACTGCTACTTTCCCTGATTTTGTTTCTAAAGCTGCTGCTACTCCAGCATAGAAACCACTTTCTTGTTCAGCAAATTGCATTGCATAAACATTATCTAAAGTCATTTCCTTAGCATCCTTTGGTGCTCCATCATTTGGATATGAATCTACAAGAATAAATTTAGTGTCTGGATTTTCCTCTGCTATTGGACCAATACCCGCAAACTGAAAACCACAGGCTACAATAACATCATAATCTGCTACTATATCCGCTACTTGCTTTACCGATGCTGCTACATCTCCCGTAGTTTCTTGAACTGGAGTCACTTTTGCGTCAGGATGATTTTCAATAAATGCTAAAATTCCTTCGTAGTTATCTTGGTTAAAGGAACCATCATCCACACCAGATGGACTGGAAACTATAGCTATATTTAATGCATCACCTTTATCAACTACTCCATCAGTACCATTTTTTGAATTATCTTTTCCACCGCCACAAGCTACAAGTAACATGGAAGCTACAAGTAACATGGCAACTAAAATTACATTTTTTTTCTTCATTATTTCCTCCTATTTTTTTGTTATTTTAAGCAGACTCTCTTTAAAAGGTGGTCTACATATACCTTTTTCAGTAATTATAGCTGTAATTAAACTATGGTCTGTTACATCAAAAGCAGGATTATATGTATTAACCTCTTTTGGTGCCATAGGTTTTTCATAGAATTTTTCCTTTATTTCATTACCATCTCTTAATTCTATTCTAATATCATTACCTGTTTTACAGGTCATGTCTAAAGTTGAAGTTGGACCAAGGACATAAAATGGTATTCCATAATATTTAGCTAAAATAGCAACTCCACTTGTTCCTATTTTGTTTGCTACATCACCATTAGCAGCTATTCTGTCACACCCTACTAAACAAGCATTTACCCAACCATTTTTCATAACAATACTTGCCATATTATCGCAAATTAATGTTACATCAACATCTGCCTTATCCAGTTCATAGGAAGTTAGTCTTGCTCCTTGTAAAAGAGGTCTGGTTTCATCAGCAAAAACCCTAAAGTTATAACCTTTTTCCTGACCGAGTAGAATTGGTCCTAGTGCAGTTCCATATAATGATGTAGCCATTGGTCCTGCATTACAATGTGTTAAAATTCCATCTTCTTTTTCTAGTAATGACAAGCCTAATTCCGATATTTGCCTACACATTTCTATATCTTCTTCTTGGATTTCAACTGCCTCTTTTTCAAGTAGATTTACAATTTCATCAATAGGTTTGTTACTATTATTAATTACAACTTTTTCCATTCTTTCCAAGGCCCAGGAAAGATTAACAGCTGTAGGTCTTGATGAGTTTAAATATTCTTTACTCTCTTTAAAAACTCTTAAAAACTCATTATAATCGTCTGTTTTTATGTTTTTAGCTAAAATATATATTGAATAGGCGGCACAAATACCTATAGCTGGTGCTCCTCGTACCTTTAATTCAAATATAGCATCATACATTTCTTTAGCTGTTTTCAATTCTATATATATTTCTTCATTTGGTATTTTCGTTTGATCCAATATTACAACTGCTGATTTATTCTCATTTAAATTCACATTTGTTGGTTTCATATTCCATCCTTAATTAATTCTAAATCCAATTTTAAATTCTTTTGATTTAAAGGCTTCTTCAAATTCTTCTAACTTAAAAAATTCAATATTAGGAAAATCTACATATCCTTTTTCCAATAGCGATAAAGCCGGTTTAAACGGACCACACCTACTTCCTTTAATTGTAATTTCATTTACTACAAAATAGCTTAAGTCAATATTTACTTTGTCAGCGTAGGTGCTTTTTACAACTATAATCCCTTGTTTTCTAGTAATTTTTTTAGCTGTATCAAATCCTGATGGACTACCTGTTGCCTCTATAACTATTTCATAGCTATCGTCTGTACTAGTTGTAGTTTTTGCAAAGGTTTTAAAGTTTTCTAACTTGTCACTATGTTTTCCAATTATAGTTAAATCAGCTCCTGTTAGAGCAACTACCTGAGAAATCATAAATGATAATCTACCATCACCTATTACTGCAACCTTAGTACTTGGTTTAATATGAACCTGATCCAATATTTCAATTGCAGCTGCTAACGGTTCTGTAAACAAGGCTTTTTCACTTGGTAAGTCATCTGGAATCCTATGTAGTAATCTTGTATCCCAGGTTAAATACTCTGTAAAAACTCCGTCATGGTTATCAATACCTATAACTTCTCGAGTTAAACAATGTTTCTCCCTATTAGTAGTGCAGTAAATACAATTTCCACAACCTCTATTTATGTCGCCTACTACTCTTTTTCCAATTAAGGATTTATCATTTGAATCTTCTACTACTCCTACAAATTCATGTCCTAATATTCCTTTAAAGTTTGGCTTATACCCCTTCATTATTTCTTTGTCAGTATTACAAATTCCCGCTACTTCAATTCTTATTAAAGATTCATTTTCTTTTCTTATTGGCTTACTGTAGTTTTCTACATAGGATAATTTTTCACCATTATAATATAAGGCTTTCAATTATTTATCACTTCCAATCTTAATAATAGAATCTGTAACTAATTTTTTGAAAAGTGGAGCAACTTTATCAGCAGTTTCGGCTACATCTTCATGTGTTAATGGTGTTTCCGATATTCCAGCAGCCATATTTGTAATACATGAAATACCACAAATTTCCATTCCCATATGTTTAGCAGCTATAGCTTCACATGCGGTGCTCATTCCAACTGCATCAGCTCCTAAAATATTACACATTTTAATTTCAGCAGGACTTTCAAAATTTGGTCCTGTTAATTGAAGATACACTCCTTTTTGAACTTTAATATTGTTTTCAAAAGCAGCTTCTTCTATTTTCTTAATTAAGTCCTTACTATAAATTTCAGACATATCAGGAAATCTTGTTCCCAATTCCTCTATGTTTTCTCCAATTAACGGAGATGGAACAAATGAACCTATTTGGTCATTAATTATCATAAAATCTCCTACTTGGAAATTTTTTTTTACTCCACCTGTGGCATTTGTTAAAAATAGTATCTTGGCACCCATTTTATTCATTAATCTAATTGGTAATACAACTTCTTCCATTGTATATCCTTCATAATAATGTACTCGACCTTGCATAATAACCAGTGGTATATTATTTATATACCCAAAAACAAACCTACCCTTATGTCCCAATACTGTTGAAGTAGGAAAACCCTCAATATCTCTATAGTCTATAGTTGTTTTAATTTCTATTGTATCAGCAAAATCCCCTAGTCCTGAACCTAATATTAAAGCTATTTTAGGCTCAAAAGGAACTTTTTCCTTAATACTATTATATGTTTGTTCTAACCTTGCATATTGTTTTGTCATTGTTCCCTCCTTATATCTTTATTTAGATTTTACCAAGTAAAAAACATCATTACAACTTATATATTATACAGAAGTTTTTTCTTTTATAACAAAAAAGAGATTATCTTCTAATAATCTCATAAGTACGTATTTTATTCTTTCTCACTTAAAATAATATTCGAATATTCCTGTAACATCATTCTCATTTTTACTATATCAGCAAAGGAGAACTTCTCCATTAATTTTTTATTTGTCGTAATTATAGATTTAATATCGTATTTTTTATGTCTTAAATCAAAATCCTTTCCTTTTTTTGTTACATAAAGATTATAATACTTTCTATTTTCAGAATTTAATTCCCTATAAATTAAATCATTTTTTTCTAAGCTTGTTAATCTTTGAGAAATAAAGGCAGGAGTTTTATCCCATTTTTTAGCAAGTACATTTGCTGTTATACCTGGATTATCAGCAATATCTGTAATTAAATGGGCTTCTAGCATAGACAAATTCATATTTGTTCCATAATCTTTTGACTTGTAAATATATTTGTAGTAATTAATTACAAATTCATATACATAATCATTAAACTTATCTAAAACTTCATATAATTTTTTTAATTCATCTTCTTCTAGTTCATCAATATTAATCTTTTCTAATCTATTAATGTCGATTTGTTCTATTTTTTCTAATTTTTTAATATAGTCCCTATCCGTTGTTGTCAATACCCTTACCCCCTAATAAATAAAAATGCAAAATAGTATCTACTATCTATTAATTTTAACAGATTGTAGATACTATTAACACTTACTATTTATCTAAATTATAGTATTCTTTTAAATAGATTTTAACTCTTTCCAAGTTTTCTAAAAGTTTTTTAGTTGGCAAACCAGTATTAATTCTAATAAAGTTTTCACCATTATCTCCAAAAGATAAACCATCACTTGCAAAGAAATTACATTGGGTATCTAAAAAGCTCATAAATTTTCCATGTTCTTTTTCTAAATTTTCAAAATTAACCCATACTAAAAAGCTTGCATCAGGTTTCATAACTTTAAAGTTATTTCCATAACTTTCAAAAAATTCTATTATAAGGTTATTATTTTTATCAATTACTTGCTTTACTTCTTCTAGCCAGTCCAATGCATTATCATATGCAGATTTAGTTGCAACTAAGCCCAAAACATTAGCTCTTTCTATACCAATATCTTCATTGCATTTAACAAATTTATTTCTTATATTTTCATTTTTAATAAATATATTTGAACATTGTAAACCTGCAATATTAAAAGTTTTAGAAGCAGCTGTACAAACTATTGCTCTATCACCTATAGTATCGCTAACTCTTCCCATAATTATATGTTCTTTATTATTGAAAATAAGATCTGCGTGAATTTCGTCTGAAACAATTAATAAATCATTTTTTTCAACTATTTCAACTACTTTTGTTAATTCTTCTTTTGTCCATACTACTCCACCTGGGTTATGTGGACTACAGAATAATACTAATTTCACTTCAGATTTTGAAGCTAATTCATTAAATTTATCGAAATCTATTTTATATTCATTATTATCATATATTAAAGGGCATTCTAATATTTTTCTTCCTTGTCCTTCTATTACATCATAAAATGGATGATATACAGGAGTAAAAATAATTACTTCATCTCCAACTTCTGTAAAAGCTCTTACTGAAGTTGCTAAAGCCGATACTATACCAGGAGTTGTTACTATCCATTCCTTTTCAGCTTCATAATTATGATAATCTTTAAAGAACTTTACTACAGATTCTAAATAGGAATCTACCGGTTTAGAATAACCTAAAGTTTGAGTTTTTACATAATCAGTTAAATCTTCTACAATTTCTGGAGCTGTTAAAAAATCCATATCCGCTACAGACATAGGAATTACTCCTTCTCCTATATTTGAACATCTAGAATCCATGTTTAACCATTTACTAGATCCTGTTTCTCTTCTTGTTAAATAACTTTCAAAATTATATTTCATTACTTTTTCTCCCCTTAGCAATTTCATAAATAATACTTCTTTGTTCTTTTGTCCATCCCATTAATCCACCTGTATGAATAAACAAAATATTATCTTCTTTTATATTGCCTTTTTCTATTTCTTTAATTAAGCCTCTAAAGGCCTTACCTGTATAACAAGGATCGAATACTACTCCTTCTTCACTAGCTATATCGTAGTAAAATTCCAATTCTTCCCTTGTTGCTACTGCATAACCTTCCCCTATATATGAATCATTTATATTTATTGTATCGTAAATTTTAATTTCATTATCTATAGTATTTAAAATATCTATTATTTTTTCTTTAAATTCTTCTTTAGAATTGTTAACAGAAAATCCTAGAATTTTCTTCTTGTTACCTGTCTTATAATTGCCATACCAAAGGCCAGCATAAGTTCCACCTGAGCCAACTGGAATAGAAATTAAGTCAAAATTAATATTCAATTTATTTTCTTGTTCTAGTATTTCATTATAGGTGTTTATATAACCATAAGTACCAATTGTGTTAGATGCACCTACAGGAATTTTATATACTTTTTTTCCTTTTTCAGTTAGTTTTCTAGCAATTTTTTCTAACTCCTCATCTACAGATGAATCTTCACTAACAAAATGTATATTTGCACCTAAAATATAGTCTAGAAATAAATTACCTTCAAAATCCTTAATACTTCCAGTAAGGACCAAATGACATTCTAATCCAAGCCTTGCACAAACTGCTGCTGTTGCTCTACAATGATTTGATTGTAGAGCTCCAACAGTTACTATGCAATTACATTTATTATTTAAGGCTTCTGCAATGGAATATTCTAATTTACGTACCTTATTTCCAGATGTTTCAGTTCCGGTAAAATCATCTCTTTTTAAATATATATTTTTATTATATTTCTTACTTAGCTTTTCTAATTTTATTATTTCAGTTGGTAAATTAGCTAAATTAATTTTATCCATTTATTTTTTAAACTCCAGTTTTTCTTTTAATCCAATTTTTTCCTTCAACTAGTCTTGCTACCATCATTGAAGCAATACTATCTCCTGATGAATTTAACATTGTTGCTGCTGGGTCAACTAAAAATCCTATTGTAGCTACTATTGGGAAAGCTGCTGGTGGGAAATTAAATAAAGATACTATTAACATTTCTCCAACAAGTCCACCACCTGGTGCTCCTGATAAAACAAAAGCTGCCAAAATTGAAACTAGTATTGCCATTGCATAAGTAGAAAATCCTGTAAATGGCATTTGAAATATACCAAATAAAAAGCTGATTTTTACTATAGATGAAATAACTGAACCATCCATATGCATTGTTGCACCCATTGGTAATACGATATTACTAATATCCTCTGGTACACCTATTTTTTTACAAGTTTCTTTATTTACTGGTAATGCAGCCATTGAACTTTGTGTAGCAAATGCTGTAACAGCTGGGTTTATAATATTTTTCGCCATTCTTTTTACCCCGAGTTTTCCACCTGCAAAATAAGAGTAAATTGGGAACATTACAAACATATATATAAATACTAAAGGATAGTAGATTATTAAAACCCTTGCATAGTCTTGAATAAGCTCTGGACCTAGTTCACCTATTAAATTTGCAAAATATGCTCCTAATCCAATTGGAGCTAACATCATTATATATCCTACAATTTTCATTATAATATCATTTAAATTAACAAAAAACTTACCTACTGGACTTTGGTCTCCACCACATACTGACATTGCAAGTCCAAATAAAATAGCAAATACTATTAATGGTAACATATGCTCTTTATTTAATAACTCACCGAAGTTTTCTACGGTTAATGAAGTTACTAAAAGCTCAGCACCTGATTTAGCTTCTTGCATTTCTCCAACTGCCTCTGGTTGAATTCCTGTTCCTGCAGCTGGTGGGAAAATATTTACTGTAATAATTACAAATGCTGCTGCTATTAAACCAGTAACTATAAATACTAATACAGTTGAACCTAAAATTTTACCTAAACGTTTCATGTCAACCATACTACCTACTGCACTAGTTATGGAAACAAAAACCATTGGTACTACAATTGTAAACATTAGATTTAGGAATATATCCCCTAATGGTTTTAACACTGTAGCCTTCTCTCCAAAAATAAGTCCTATAATAGAACCAATTACTATTCCGCCTAAAAGTATTAACGGAAAAAACCTATCAAAAAAACTTTTTTTACTTGCACTTTCACTCATATGTATGACTCCTTTCAATTATAGTTAACTAAGTTAACTGTTAACCAAATTATATATTACTTATTTAAATATGTCAACGTTTTTTTATAACGTTTTCATATATCCACCTATTTACCCTCCTAAATAAAAAAAGTGTACTCTAAAGTACACTTTCCTACATAGTTTATTCAGTTCTTGTTTCCATTTCAATTATTTTATCTTGATAGATTTTATATAATTCTTCTTCTGTAATTTCTGAACTTTTCTTATCTAGAACAATTTTACCACGCTCTAACATAATTACCCTATCGGAATATTCTACAGCATCTCTCATATCGTGAGTAATCATAACAGTGGTTAATTTCTTATTCCTTATTAAATCAATGGTTTTATTCATTACCACTCTAGAAGTTTTAGGGTCAAGAGCAGCTGTATGTTCATCTAACAAAAGAATTTTTGGGTGTTTCATTGAGGCCATTAATAGGGACAAGGATTGTCTTTGACCACCTGAAAGTAAATCCACTCTACTATCTAACTTATTTTCCAAGCCTAAATCCAAGGTTTTTAACTGTTCTTTATAATATTCAATTCTATCTTTCTTAATAAGCTTTCTTAAAGTAAATTTTTCATTCTTTTTATCTGCTAAAGCCATATTCTCTAATATTGTTAAAGAGGGTGATACTCCCATTGAAGGATTCTGGTGAACTCTTCCTATATATTTTGATCTTTTTTCTTCCTTGTATTTACTAATATCTACACCATCAATTTCTATAGTACCTGCATCTGCCTCTAATGAGCCTGCTATTAAATTCATTAGTGTGGACTTACCACATCCATTTGAACCTATAATGGTAGTAGCTGTATTATCTTCAAAAGCTATTTCAAAGTCACGAAAAAGATTGTTTTCAAAGTCAGTACCTATATTAAAACTCTTATATAAATTCTTTATTTTTAACATTAAATTCGCTCCTTACTACGCTTTTTAATTTGCCAGTTTGCATATCCGTTGTTATAAGCTATAAACAATACTACAATAATACCTGTTACCATCTTAAAGTCTGATGGTTGTAGTCCTGCTTCTAATGCCAGTGCATTTATAGCCTTGTATATTATTGCTCCAATTAATACCCTAGTAGTTCCTCTTAAATTTCTATATCTAAATATAGTATCTCCTATAATTATTGAAGCTAAGGCAATAACTATAGTTCCTGGTCCCATTTGCATATCGGCAAACTTTTGGGATTGAGTTAATAAGGCACCTGATAATGCTACTAAACCATTAGATAACATTAATCCAATAATAATATACTTATTTGAAGATTCTCCTAATGATCTTACTAAAGATTTATTATCTCCTGTTGCTACAAGCATATATCCAGATTCCGTTTTCAAGAATCTGTCAACTAAAAATTTTACAATAGCAACAATAACAATCATTACTATTATTCTGTCTATATATTTATTTCCAAAAGAAAAATAATCGAAAATTACCTTTGAACCAGATAGCGGTACATTGGCCTTACCATTAATTCTTAAGTTAATAGAATATAAAATGGTCATATTTAAAATACCTGCTAGTAATGGTTTAATTTTTAGTCCTATACATAGTAAAGCAGCTAACAAGCCAGTTAATGTTCCCAATACAAAAGTACCAATAGTCCCTACAATAGGATCTATTCCCATTGTTGCTAATTTAGCAAATAATAAGGCTCCAAAAGGAAATGTACTATCAACAGATAAATCTGCAATATCCAACACTTTATAAGTAAGATAAACACCTATACCAAGTATTGTATAAATAAGTCCTTGTTCTATAGTAGTATAGATTAAATTCAAAAAAGCTCCCCCCAAAAATTTATTATTCAGCAGAAATTTCCGTTGCATCCTCAAATACTTTTAATTCTTCGTTTAAACCTAAAGCTTGTAATGTTTCAGCATTGTAATTTTTAATATAAGTTTTAGATTTCTCTACAGGAATATCCTTTGGAGACATTCCATCAACTAATATTTTTTTAGCCATTTCTGCTGTTTGTTTTCCTAATTCATAATAACTAATGCCATTTGATATTAGTATTCCACCTTGAACATGAGCTTCTTCAGCCCCTACTGTTACTAATTTATTTTCAATGGCAATTTCTGAAATAATAGAAATACTAGAAGCTATCATATTGTCTGTAATAGTATAAATTCCATCTAATTCCTTTACTTTTGACTGTAAGGCTTGTGTAACGTCGTTAATACTGTTAACCCCAATTTCTATTATTTTTATTCCTAATTCATCTTCTAATTCTTTAGCTTGTTCAATTTGAACTTCACTATTTCTTTCACTTGTATTATAAATAATTCCAATATTTTCTATAGAATCATCTATTTCTTTAAATATACTTAATTGTTCTTTCATTGGTGCTTCATCTAAAGTACCTGTTATATTTCCACCTGGTTTTTCATTTGATTCCACTAATTTTTCTTTCACTGCATCGGTAACTGCAGAGAAAAGTACTGGTGTTTTTTCCTCTGAATCAGCTGTTGCCTGTTGTGCTGCCTGTGTAGTCGGAGTAGCAATAGAATATATTAAATCTACCTTATCTCCTACGTACTTTTGAACAATTTGTGAAGCAACACTTTGATCTTGCTGAGCATTGCTATAATTGATTTTTGCACTTACACCTAACTCGTCTAAACCATCAATAAAGCCTTCTCTTGCAGAGTCCAATGCCGGATGTTCAGCTAATTGTGCAATTCCTATTGTAAATTCTGCATCCTTAGTATTTATTTCTTTTTCATCGACTTTTATACCTGTTGTTGTAGTAGTCTTACTATTATTATTTGAGCACCCAATAACTGTAAACATCAATAATATTAACAGCAAACCAAATTTAAAAATTTTCTTCATTTTTTATTCCCCCTATTTTTCATGTGATTTAGTGGGAATAGTGCAAAACTTAGAAAAGCTTCTATAATATTTATTAAAATATTTAATTAAAAACAAAAACAAAGTCCCTTATGCACAACAAGCACAAGGGACTGAAACTTTTCTATTTCCCTACTTTGCTACTATCCTACATAATTAAAATCATTTAAAATTCTACTATTCTACAATGCTACATTAATACTACTATTTTACTTTTAAAATAAAATAAAGTCAACTATTTGACAAATTCTGCATTTTCGAAAATTGGTAAATTTTTATCTAATCCTAATTTTTCCAAAGTAGTTTCATTTACTTTCATAGTCTTAGTTTTTCCTAATTCTACTGGTATTGTTCCTGGATCTGTTCCATCGACTAAAATAGCCTTGGCTTTTTCAGCAGCTTGTTTACCCATGTCATAGAATTTTGAACCATTACTTAAAAGTATACCACCATCTACTTGTGATTCTTCTGCACAAATAGATATCATTTTTTTCTCTATAAGAGCCTCATTAACTAATTCTACTGAGTTTGCTACCATATTATCTGAAACAACATAAAGTGCATCTATATCTGATAATAGTGTTTGTAATGATTGTGCCATATCATTTATACTATTTATTCCTGTAGTTTTAACTTCTAAACCTACTTCTGGAGCAATTTTTTCAACTTGTTCTACCTGTGTTGTACTATTTTGTTCACTGGTGTTATATATAATTCCAATTGTTTTTATTTCCGGATCTAATTCTTTAAATAATTCCAATTGAGCTTTTACATCTGCAGCATCTAAAACACCTGTAACTTTTACTCCCGGCTTTTCATGATCTTTCATAAGTCCAGCATCAACAGCATCTGTTACTGCTGAGAAAACTATTGGTATATCTGCTGAAGCCTTAGTAACTGCTTGTGCTGAAGATTGAGTTGCTTGAGTTCCTATAGAGAAAATCATATCCACCTTATCAGAAATAAATTTTTCTGCAATTTGAGAAGCTACTCCCATATCTCCTTGTGCATTTTTTTCTTCAAATTTAGCATCTACTCCCAACTCTTTTAAGCCATCTTTAAATCCTTCTCTAGCACTGTCTAAAGCTTGATGATCCAGTAATTGATTTATTCCTATAGTAAATTCAGCTTTAGTGTCTGAAGTTTTATCTGTAGCTGCTTTATCTGTTTCCTTTCCGTTGTCCTTACTACAACCTGTTAATAACAACGATGTTACTACTCCTATTGCCAATAATTTCTTTAAAATTTTCATACCCCAATCCCTCCGTAATATATATCTTTTAATTATTTTTTCATTATAAAGTGCTACCCTACCATATTTGTAATGATTAAATACTTGTCTTATAAATTTAGGTAATAAAAAAAGCCTTCATCCCAAAAGGGACGAAAGCTATATTCCGCGGTACCACCCAAATTATGATTAAAATCATCACTTGCAATTCTTTAACGGGAACCTCCGAGTAAGACTACTTTAATTCACCTTACTAGCTCTAGAGTGAATCGTAAAAAAATCATTTATTGTCTCCCACCAAATGACAACTCTCTTAAAAACTCAATTTTTACTTTTCTCTATCTTTGCATTTATTCCTTATATCATAATATGACAACAAAAGTTTGTCAATATGTATTCTCTTGTCAATAATATTTAATTTATCGGTATAACTCTGTGTCCAAGTCCTATAGATAATTCATTAAGATGAAGTAAGCCAACTGAAATGAATATACAAACTGCAATATGGTCTTCCCCTCTTGCTATTCCAATTTTTCCACCTGCATTAAACCCAGAAGCTTTTTCTATTATTTGACTTAAAGCTTCTTTAGTTGCACCTAGTACAGCCCCATCATATACATGGTTATCTCCAACTAAATTATTTCTTTTAGCACTTACTAATGCAGATTCTAATACTTTAGGTATAGAATTTAATATATTTCCACCTATGTTTACTGCACATGATTTAATTCCTAAATTTCCAAATTCTTTTTTCAATTCCTTCTCTTCATTAAAATTTTCCGATAATGCTAATCTTATAGCAACTTTTGCAACTTCTTTACTAGTCTTCATATATTCACCTCAAAAAAAGTATAACATAAA
>DUUN01000800.1 GCA_012841535.1 Gallicola sp.
GAATAGGTTTGATACAATCGTATCAGGCCTTTTTTTGTTTGGCAGATAGGGTGTTTTTTCCTTTATGCCAGAAAAGTATAAAAATTATATTCTTTAGTATTGGACGATTAAATGTTAAAAATGGGCGGAAACAGAAAAATCTAAACTACAATTTAACGATTACATTACTATTTACACTATTACAGAAAAAGGTGGTTTTTTGCTTTAATAGTGCTATAATAATGCAAAGAACTTAGTTTTTTATAGAGGTGAATAACTATGAACTATTCGATAATAATAAAGTGAACTGATACCAAAAAGTTGTACTTTGTTATAATACAAGTATATGCAGGAGGTATCAGATGAAGGATTTAAAAGAACACATCGATGATGTTCAAAGAAAATGTAGTTACTATTTTAAGAGCAAATCCTGGATATGTCCAAACAGCATTATATGCATCAGCTAATTTAATTAATGGTCAAATACTACCATGGGATAATGATAGTGGAGCAGGTAGAGCAAACTATGCAAGAGCTAGAGAAATATGCTTGAATGATATTTTTTTAACAGTCAAACGTATTTCAGGAACTTCAGGTTCTATCGCTAAAAGCATACCAATAGTTATCAATAGATTTTCTACAGCACAATTTTCAGCGATAAATATATATAACTCAAGTTGGAATGGAACAGAGCCATCTAATGGTGTTACTGCAAGCGCTCTTGTGTTTACAAAATATCGATTAGAATTATTGAACTCTAGTGGAACTGTAGTTGTTTCGGATACAGGAAACAGCAACACATTCTTCCTAAGATATACAAATAATTCAAGTTCAAATAATTTCACTTTGCGATTAGTTCAAGTAGGTAATTGGCTAACTAATGGAACAGATAATATAGTTTTTTCATCACACAATTCTTTAGGAGTTAGTAATCTATGTTCACATACTTACGGTAACACATATTTTGCAAGAGATTTTCATTATCATATTGCAACATGTACATCTTGTGGATATAATAAATTAGAAGAACATGATATTGCAATTTCATTTCCCCATCCTGTTGCGTTTTGCACTAAATGTCACTTAAATATTACATAAAGGAGCTAAATATATGAAAAAATTTATTGTTAGTAATTTTTATAGTCTAAGTTTTGTCTTATTAGGAATAATTAATATCGTTGGATATTTGTTTCCATTTATTGTGTTTAAAGGAGTAGTGACTTCATTTACGAATGGATATAATTTGTTTTCGTGGTTTAATAGTCAATATGATGAAGGGTTTATATTTGCCAGTACATCGATAGCTATTTTTTCTGTGGCAATAATAACGCTTATTTTTGGACTTGTGTCTATATATTTTAAAAATAATATGAAAAAATCAACAAACAAGGTTGTTGCTACTACTTTACTTTTCTTACTTATTACTACTAGTAGTATAGGGTTATTATTATTGTTTAAATATACTGAACAAATTTCAACAAAGTATATATTTTCACATTTTCAAACACCAACAGTAGGATATGGTGTAATCTTATTATTTGCATTTAATGTTATTGTGAGTATTTTTCTTATCGTATTCAAAGTAGTCAGAAGAAGTAAAATAAAATAACAAAATCCTTTGTAAATACTTTCTTTATCTTTGTTCAAATAATCACTAAATAACTAATTGATTATTAAAATTGGCTCTTTAAAATTAAGACCTATCAAAAAAAGATAGGTCTCAGACTGTTGAAAAAGTATTTTGATTAAATTCAAAGTACTTTTTTTTAATTTTACCTTTTTGGAGGGTTTGACGATTTGATGATAGCTTTAATAGTTTTAATGGTAATTGATTTTTTAAGTGGTTTGATACTTGCAATAGTCTTTAAGAAAAGTAAAAAGACTGCAAGTGGCAGACTTAGTAGTGAGTGAGCGTTTAATATAGCAGTGCAGTTTTATATTTAAAGACACAAGGAATTATTGAATGATGTATCGGATGACCTTGAACTCTTGAGTCAAGATATAGAGATCGATGCAATCATATGGACCCATTATAAAATAAAAAAAACTACTGAACTTAAAGATAGTAATTCTTAAAAAAATATTTAAATAGTGCTAAAAGTGCCAAAATGGATAAACACTGTGCAGTATTGGGGTGAAACACTGTGTAGTATATAATAAATTCTAGTAAAACATGGTACGGACAAGACAAGTTAGTAGAATAGGTTTGATACAAATGTATCAAGCCTTTTTTTGTTATCTAGGAAAGTTCGTCTTTTCTAGATAATAGTGATGTATCTACTTAAACAAACAGAAAAACCCCTCGTAAGAAGGTATAAACAATATTTACTTAACAACAAATTATTTAGAATTTAAAACA
>DUUN01000058.1 GCA_012841535.1 Gallicola sp.
TTGCTGATCCATATAGTGCTTGGCAAAGAGGAACTAACGAGAATAGTAATGGACTATTAAGAGAATATTATCCAAAGAAAACAGATTTATCATCAATTGATGATAATGAATTAATAGAAGTTATATATGAGTTAAATACTAGACCGAGGAAATGTCTAGAATTTAACTCACCATTTGAAGCATTTTTATACGAATTAAATAATTATGAGTAGTGTTGCAATTATTATTGCAATTCAACATATATTTAATTGATTTTAATTTAAATTATGAATACTCCTGATTTGTCATTTTAAGATTTATAAGCTAACTTTAAAATTAATTAGTATAATTAAAGTAATAAACAATATATGATTTATATTTATTATTTCAAGCTATAAAAAATTGGGATTGTCAAGTTAAGTGTGTAAGTAGTTTTTTGTATTTTAAAAATTAGCATATTTTCGTAATCTTTCTGAAATTTTATCATCAATTAATAATTGATTTAAAACCATAGACCAATTACGAATAGTGCCATTTCCCCATTTATTTTGCAATTCCAAAATACGTAAATATAATACTTTTAAAAGAGCATTTTCACTAGGAAATGCTCTTTTTTTGTAACTTTTCTAAAACTTGAATGAATGGCTTCTATAGCGTTGGTTGTGTAAATAACCTTTCTAATATCTGAACCGTAATCAAATAATTGTTCCACATGTTTCCAATTTCGAGTCCAAACATCAATGGCTCCAGAATAAGAACTATATTCTCTAGTCAATTTATCAAAGACATTTTTAGCAGACTTTAAGCTAGGAGCACCATAAACTTTCTTTAGAGATCTTGTAAACTTTTTATACTCTTTTGTTGGAATATAGATTAAAGAATTTCTAACTAAATGAACGGTACACCTTCGAACCGCAGCCTTAGGAAATATTGATTTTGCATCGCTTTCTAATCCACTAACCCCGTCCATAGATATGAAGAATACATCTTCTACACCTCTTGTTTTTAATTCATCAAATATTTGCATCCACTGGTTTTTGCTTTCATTTTCAGCTAACCAGATCCCTAGAATTTCTTTATTACCCTTAAGATTAACTCCTAAAATTGTATATACAGCATACTCTTTTGCTTCATAATTGTTTCTTACAGTTACATACATGCAGTCAACAAACATAAAAGCATAACATTTTTCTAAAGGTCTAGTTTGCCACTGCTCTAATTCTTCTAAAACTACATCTGTTATGTCTGATATCATTTTGGCTGATACTGAAAAGCCACCGTGTGACCTTTAGGTTATAAATATCTTCAGTGGAAAATTAGAGACACCTAATAATATCTCTTTTTTCATAATTCAATAATATTATTAAAGGACCTACTTTGCAGTAGGTCCTTTATCTTTTGATATTCTTTTTTATTATGAGCTATTTTAAAAGAGCATTTTAGAAAAATGCTCTCTTTTAAAATAGTTTTATTTTGTTTCTGGTAAAATTGTTTCAACTTCGCCATGAGGTCTTGGTATAACATGAACAGATACTAATTCCCCAACTCTTTCAGCAGCTGCTGCTCCTGCATCTGTTGCTGCTTTTACAGCTCCTACATCTCCTCTTACCATAACGGTAACAAGTCCTCCACCTATGGTTTCTTTTCCTAATAATGTTACATTAGCTGCCTTCACCATTGCGTCAGCTGCCTCTATTGATCCTACTAATCCTCTTGTTTCAACCATTCCTAAAGCGTCAAATTTCATTTTTTTCCTCCTTGTAAATTTAAAATTTATTTAATAATTTTTATTTTTGATTTTGAATCTAATCCCATTGCATTGGCTTCCTCCATGTCTAGGTGACATTCCAATGCTGAATTTTCAACAGCTCTTACTATTACATTGTCCAATACTCCAGAGCGTATTCCTTCAATTTTTATACTTACATTTTCCCCATCTTTTACATTTAATTTATCTGCATCTTCCGGCAACATATGTATATGCCTTTGACCAATAATAAGACCATTTTCGGTTTGTACTGAGCCTTGGCTACCTATAATAGTTAGTCCTGGAGTGTTATCAAGCTTTCCTGACAATCTAGGCTCTGCTTTTATACCTAATTTAAAACAGTCCCCAGCTAATATTTCTATTTGAGTTTTTTCCCTTGTTGCTCCTAATATTCTAACTTTTTCTATTGCTCCTTTAGGCCCACAAATTATTACTGTTTCTTTTGCTGCATATTGTCCCGGCTGAGATAAATCCTTTAATTTTGTTAATTCATATCCCTTTCCAAAGAGAGTTTCTAAATCCTCCTTTGACAAATGAACATGTCTATTGGATATTCCAACAGGAATAGAGTCATCCTTCATATTTAAATTGTTATTTTCTAAACCGTATACTAAAATTTTTAATGCTTCTTCAAAATTGTCCATATATTTTCCCTACTTATTATTAATTGATAAAATTATTTCACGAACCAAGTCTTCAAGATTATTATTTTTTCCCTCGCTACAAATACCTTCATGGCTCTTATTACTATAGGACGCAGCTATTTCTGCTGGACTTAAGTTTAGGTCGTTTTTATTATTAATACTACAAGTTTTTCTTATATTTGAATTAGGAATTTCCATGTTTCTACAATCCTTAATTCCATAAGCCACTTTTTTCACATTAATTAAATGCTTTGGACTTATGTTTTCAGAAACTGAACTTCCTCCATAAGTACCACAACCAAGGGTAAAGGAAGTTGGTAAGCCTGTTGAAATACCTGTTCCTCCTTGACTTCCGCCTGTATTTACAAGTATACGTGAAGCCGGTTTTATTGAATATTTCAATACCATGTCATCATCTCTAGTATGGATACTCATTGTGTGTCCTATTCCGTTTTGTAGTAGGTCTATACTTAATTCACAAGCTTCTTTCCAATCTTTTACTGTGTAGAAACCTAAAACAGTTGTAAGTTTTTCATATGATAGGGGATACTTTTCTCCAACTCCATCTTGTTTCCCTATTAAAACCTTAGTATTTTCTGGAACGTTTATTCCTGCTGCTTTTGCAATTACAGTAGCCTGTCTACCTACAAATTTAGCATTCATCATATGTCCATTTTTAAAAATTACATTACATACCTTGTCCGTTTCCTCTTTAGTTAAAAAGTATCCACCTTGTCTTTTAAATTCCCTAACTACTTCATCATAATTGGATTCTTCACAAATTATCGATTGTTCAGATGCACAAATAGTTCCATAGTCAAAAGTCTTACTTGCTATAATCATTTCTACAGCCTCTTTTACATCAGCTGTTTTTTCTATATATGCTGGAGAGTTCCCTGCTCCTACTCCAATTGCTGGTTTTCCTGCACTATAAGCAGCCTTAACCATTCCTGGACCTCCGGTTGCTATAATTATTGCAACTTCTTCTGCCTTCATTAATTCATTAGTTGTTTGTAATGTAGGCATTGAAGCACAACTAATTATTCCCTTTGGAGCTCCTGCTTCTTCAGCTGCCCTATTCATTATTTCAGCTGCTTTTAATGTACACTTAACAGCTGCAGGATGTGGAGAAAATACAATAGCATTTCTAGACTTTAAGGCAATAATCGCTTTAAATATTGCTGTTGATGTTGGATTAGTTGATGGTATTATTCCCATTACAACACCTACTGGTTCAGCAACATCTATTGTTCTTTTTTCCTTATCCTCTCCTATAATCCCTATGGTTTTTAAATCCTTAATATCATCATATAAAAGCTTTGAGGCTGCTAAGTTTTTAAATGTTTTATCTGCTACATTTCCAAAACCAGTTTCTTCAACTGCCATTCTTGCAAGTATTTCTGCATTTTCTTCAGCTGCCAAAACCATATTTATAATTATTTTATCCACTTGTTCTTCGGTAAAATTATAAATTTCCTTAGAAGCCTTTTTTGCATTTCTAACTAAATTCCTTGCTTCTTGTAAGGATTGGAGATCATAATCATAGTTTTCCATCTTCTAAATCCCTCCTTGTATAGTATTTTTCTATTTCTTCAATTAATTGTTCCTTATTTAATTTTGAAAACTTCTTGTTTTCCATTTTAAAATCAGGTATTTCCTTAACTAATAACCTTATTTCAGAAACCTTCAAGTTTTTAATTTCGGAAATTGCTTCTTCTTTCCCTTTTTCTTTTAATAGGTTATCTAGTTTATTATTTTTTTCATCTTCTACTTTCTTTTCTTCTTTAACTTCTTCTTTTTCTTCTATGGTCTTTTCTTTAGAGAAATCCTCTGTATTTTCTTGTTTTACAGTTTTTTTATCAACTATTAGTTCTAATTCGTCACTAGGTCTAGCTATAACATGTTTAGAGCGTAAAAAATTTTCACCTAATTTACATACTTCTGCAGCTCCTGCATCTACTGCTGCTTTTACAGCTCCTACATCTCCTTCGACTATTATAGTTGTAATCCCACCTGTAACTTTTTCCTTTTTTATTAGTCTTACATCGGCAGCTTTTAACATAGAATCAGCTGCTTCTATTGATGCAATTAAGCCTTTTGTTTCTATTAGTCCAATTGCCTGCATATAATTCTCCTTACAATTTCAGATTAACATTTGGCGAAAAACATTTTTGTTTTACCATTTATTTTTACTTTTGTATTTTTAGGAAAATATACTATATCCCCTTGTTTACATAAATATTCTTCATTATCTATTTTTACTTTTAACTCTCCCTCTATAATGTAGTTAACTTGATTTTCTTCTATTTTTTTACTATAGGTTGAGTTTTCTATTTCAATTAAACCTGCTTTTAATTGTCCTTCTTTTGATTTAATTAATTCCTTAACAAATATTTTTTCACCATTTTTTGTTTCATCTAAAATACTCATTTTCACAGTATTACCTTTTATAAGTTTAAAGCCATTTTCGTGTTCCCAATAATCAAATTTAGGAAATAGGTCTGCTAGCATATTATTATCTATTAACTTTTTTAATAGTGTATATATTTTTTCGCTATTCATAATACTATTTTCTTCTTTTGTTTTTTTCCTATATATTATTTCAATCCCTAATGTTTCGGCTTTATCTACTGCAGAAGGAGTAATAATAGTATTTTTATCGATATAGATACTATTTGTGCTATGAGAAACTAATTCTTCTACATTATCAGCACATATTAATCGTTTCATAGCTATTCCTTTCTACATATAACAGGTTATTTTTCTTTAAAATCTTCATCTACAATGCCAACTACAGCTGCATCTATTGGTAGTTCATCATTCTCCATCATCTTTCTAGCTGAGGAGCCTGTTGTTATTATTACCTTATCTCCTATTCCTGCACCAATAACATCTGCTACAATTATTTCTTCACCCGCCTTACTTCCAGCAATAATTTCAGCAATCATTAATTTATAACCATTTAAAGACTCCGCTTTTCTAGTAGCCCAAATATTTCCTATTAATTTCCCAAATAGCATTTTAAAAATCTCCCTTTTCACTTCTTTTAATGTTTTCTAAAGCAACTTCTACCGAAGATGTGTCTCCAAAAATCGCTATTACAATTATATTCTGTGGACAGCTACCCTTTATTTCCTCTACTATTACACCAGCAGATTTTTCTGCAATATCCGATGCATATATAATGTCTATTAGTTTTCCTTGTACCAATCCAACAGCATCTATATTTTTAAAATCTATATTTTCCTTCGAACCTTTTCGTCGGTTTAAAATATCAATAGTTGCTTTAGATGGTGATTTTATAAATCTATAATTCATACAATCTCCTAAGAAATAATTTGTTCTGTGCAATTTCTAGCAATTCCTATTGGTGTTACAAAAATCGGGTTTATAGGTTTATATGTAGGAATACCTGTTTTCTTTTGAATAATCTTTTCTATTCCCTTTAAACAGCTACTTCCTCCAACTAAATAAATTTCATTAACACCATAGCCTTCAATACTATCTACTATAATCTTTGAAATTTTCTCTACTACAGGTTTTAAAGTAACTATTAACTCATCATGGTTGTTTTTATTTCTTTTATAAATTTCCGCTTCCTCATAAGATAATTTATAAGCTCCTGCAACTACTAAAGAAAAATGAGTTCCCCCTGTTGCTTCATCTATAACCTTCTCAACCTTTCCATCTTTAAATATGGAAATCCCCGTTGTTCCTCCACCTATGTCAACTATGGCACCATTTTCTATCTTTAATACTTCATTAGCTGCTGTAGGCTCGTTTACTATTGCTGTAATTTCAAAGCCTGCCCCCTGAACTACATTTTTTATTGTTCCTGCATCTAATCCATCTGTTCCTGGTGGTATTGCTGCTGCAGCATAAATTAATTCCGTTTCTAATTTATTGTCTAACTCTTCCTTTAATTCCCGAACTATATCTACTGCTCCTATATAGTCCACTATCATTCCGTCTTTTACAACATCTGCATATTTGTAGGCACCTGCTACAGTTCTTTTATTTTCATCTAGTACAGTAATAACAACACAAGCAGTACCTAAATCAACTCCACAATAATATGTATTACTTTTAGACTTTTTAGGTTTTTTTATTACATTCTCAAATTCCTGTATATCCTTGTTACAAATATCAATAATTGATTTTTCTTTTGACATTTCTATCCCCCTAAAAGTAAATCTATTATTTCTGTAAGTCTATAAATTATTCCATTAATAATTGGAGCTTCCTCTTTAAATATATCTAAATTATTTTTCAGTAGTGATTTTAAATAATTTAACTCAACAATTAGTTTTCCATTTTCAGTCTGCAAATCATCAAAGTCAATACTTATATTTTTTTCCTCACAAGATGTATTTTTAAAATAAATTCTACAATCAAATCTTTCATCTTCATTTAAATTCATTGTTTTAATATACTTGCTATAGTCAAATATTTCCTTTGCAATTAATTTATTATATTTTAATAATAATTGAGCTGTTTTTAAAAATTCCGCCTCTAATAAATTTAGTTCACTTTTAAATTCCTCATTTTTATTAAGGAGCTTTTTTTGCCTTTTGTTGCCACTATTAAACCTATAGCCCTTATCTATTAAATATCCTCTAGCACTTGGAGTTAATTTCATCCCTTCCTTAAGGGTGAAATTACTAAGACCTTCTTTTTTTTCAATAATACGTAAATCATTTTCTGTTAAAAATTTCATTTTACGCACCATTTAATAATCGCAGATATATTTTTTCTATATCCTCTTCTGATGCTTGTCTTGGATTTGTTATAGTGCAATTGTCCTTTAAGGCATTTTTAGCCATTTCCTTTATAGAATTTCTATATTCTTCTAAGTCTATATTTGTTTCTTTTATTGATAGGGGAATTCCTATTTTTTTCATAATCTTTCTAATTTCTCTTATTAATCCATGTACTGTTGCTTTTTTTGTACCATGACTAATTCCCATTAATTTAGAAATTTCAACGTATCTATCTAAAGTAGAGTTTTCATTATCTTCTTCTAAACCAGCATTGTAACTAATAATATAGGGTAAGAGCATGGCATTTATTCTTCCATGGGAAAGATTAAATCGCCCTCCTAATGAATGTGCCATACTATGACAAATTCCTAAGGAAGCAGCATTAAAGGCAATACCTGCCATAGCTGAAGCATTGTGCATATGTTCTCTAGCCTTAATATTGGAGCCATCTTTAACAACATCAATTAAATATTTATTAACTAGTTTTATGGCCTTTTCTGCAAAAGCATCTGAAAAATCTCCTGATTTAGTTGAAACATAAGCTTCTATTGCATGAGTAAGTACATCCATTCCAGTATCTGCTGTTATATTACTTGGTACGGAAACTGTAAATTGAGAATCTAGTATAGCAATATCTGGCAACATTTCCTCATCAACCAAGGCATATTTTACTTTTAACTTCGGATCGGTTATTACAGAAAATTCTGTAACTTCACTACCAGTTCCGCTTGTAGTTGGTATAGCAATTAACAACATCTTTTCAAAATTATTAATTTCTTCATATACTTTACAAATGGCTTTAGCTGAATCAATTGCTGAGCCACCTCCAAAAGCAATTACCGTTGTTGGGTTAATTCTTTTCATCTCCTCAAGTCCCTGTGCTACTATATCTATAGTAGGATTAGGTACTATTTTTGAAAATACTGAATAATTTATATTTCTTTCTTTTAAAATTGAAGTAATAGTATTTATTTTTCCTGATTTTTCCATAAATGGATCACAGATTATAAAGGTATTTTCTAAATCTAAGTCCTTTAGTTTTTCTAAGGAAGCTGTCCCCATATATATTTTGGTCTTCATAGCAAATTCTTGCATTTCATCCCTCCTTTCTTTTTAATTATTAAGTTCTTGTTATTGATGATGTAGTAAAACCCAGAATGTTTTTTAAAACATGATTTACCTCTAGTAAGGCAGTTTCAACACTTTCCACATCGCCAACAAGTAGTACATAGCCTGTCATTCTGTCAATATATCCTATTTCTACATTTGAAGCTTTCGCAGCAATATCAGCTGCAATAATAGAAGTTTCAAAAGGTGTTATTGCTAAAATCCCCATAGCCCCCAGCGATTTAACACCTACACTTTCATAAACTTCCTGTATAGGAGAGGCTATTACATGAGAAAGGGTAATTTGTTTACCTGGAACGGATTCTTCAATTATTCGAGTAATATTTTCATTTTTTATAAATTCCATCAAATCCCTTCTTTCTTAATGCTTAACTATTGTTACAGGAAAATCATATTCTTTTAGCCATGATTCTATTTGTTTTAACTCATTATCAGTTAAACTAGGATCTCCTTCTATTGGATATTCCATATCTAGCTGATTGTACTTATTAACTCCTAATTTATGATAAGGTAACAGGTCTATTCCTTTAAAGTTCTCATAATCCTTATATGGTTTTAAAAATTCAATTACTGCTTTTATTTCTTCCTTGCTGTCATTAATGTCTTTAAGCATTGGCATTCTTACATGAACATTAAACCTACTGTCTAATAATTCTCTAAGATTTTTTAATATTAATTCATTATTAACACCTGTTAAATTATTATGTTTAATAGGGTCCATTTGTTTAATGTCAAATAAAAATAAGTCAACATATTCAGCAATTTCTAGAAGTTTTTCTGTTTTTACATAACCACAAGTTTCAATTGCAGTATTAATTCCCTCTTCTTTTGAAGCCATTAATAGAGTTTTTGCTGCTTCTGGCTGTGCTGTACACTCGCCGCCTCCTAATGTAACTCCACCTCCGGACATTTCATAAAAGGTTTCATCCTCTTTTATTATTTCTAATAATTCAGATACGGTTTTTCTTTCCCCTGCAATTTCTAAAGCTTCATAATGGCAAGCATCTTTACATTTTCCACAACCTATACAAGTCTTAGTTCTGTCTATTTTATGTTCTTTACTTTCTTTTGATATATAATGTATTCCTTCTGGACATACTTCTACACAAGCACCACAGTTTATACATGCCGATTTTTTTATCATAATGTCAAATCTGTGTTCCAACCCCTCTGGATTGGAACACCATTTGCATCGGAGAGGACAACCTTTGAAAAATACAATAGTCCTAATTCCTGGTCCATCATACATATTATATTTTTGTACATTAAATATCATTGCTTTTCTTTCGATTGTATTTTTTTTGCTCCCCATTTATTTTCTCCATTTTTTATTAAAAACTTGTAAGCATTGTCCTACTTATAATTTCGTCTTGAACATCCTTACATAGTTCAACAAAGAATGCACTATAGCCGGCAACTCTTACTATTAAATCTCTATACTTTTCAGGATGTTTCTGTGCATCGATTAATGTTTCATTATCTAGGTAGTTAAATTGCATTTCCCCATTTCCCATTAAACAAGCAGATCTTAATAGGGTTATTAAACTTTCTTCTCCTTCTGGAGTATCTAATATACCTGCCATAATCTTAAAGTTATGCACCATACCTATATTCATATTGTCATTAGCCATTTTTGATACGGATTTTATAATAGCTGTAGGCCCTTTAAAATCTGCACCTTGACTTGGACTTATACCATCTGATAATGGTAACCATGCATTTCTACCATTTGCTGTAGCACCTGTCATTTGTCCAAAAGGTGTGTTATTGGAAATTGATAAGGTACCATGACTCAATCTAGAATATAATGTTTTGTATTTTCTATGTTCATTTTCTGTAAAGTTTACTAAATCTGAAGCTATTAAATCTGCATAATCATCATCGTTACCATATTTAGGTGCATTTAAACAGTCTTTTCTAATTTCTTCATAACCTACAAAATCTGCCTTTAATGCTTCATTTAATTCTCTTAAAGTATATTTCTTATCATCGAAAACCAATTTTTTAATTGCTGCCATTGAATCAACATAAGTAGCTAGGCCTGACCAAATAACACCAGGTCCAAAGTTATACATAGCTCCACCTGCTGAAACATCTTTTCCCTTTTCCATACATCCTTCATACATTATGGACATTAATGGCTTTGGTGCTAAATCTTTATGAACTCTTTGAGAAATAACAGTAGCAACACTGCTCCATTTAGTAATATATTTTATTTGTTCCTTTACTGCTTCTTCAAATTCCTCATATGTTTTAAATGATTCTAAATCTCCTAAATCTGGACATACTTGTTTTCCATACCATAATGGAACACCTCTATTTAATACTAGTTCTATACAAATAGGCCATTGAGTGTAAGCTGTAGAAGTCCATTGATATAACCTACCAGCTTTTTGAGGCTCTACACATCCCATTAAACAATAATCTCTAGCATCCTCAATAGAAACGCCTTTAGCCAACATCATCTTTATATGTGCATCATCAAAGTGACAAGCTGGGAATCCCATACCGGATCTAACAACATCTACTATTTTCTTTAAATATTTTCTTGGTGATTTATTGTGTATTCTACAAGCTAATGATGGTTGATATATTTTTACATGTCTAACAGCATCCATTAAAAGATAGGTTAAATCATTTGTTGCATCTCTACCATCTCTTGTAACTCCACCTACACACATATTTACAAATGGTTGGTAACCTGCAAAGAATTTAGAACCACCTTCACTAGTTATCCACATCATTTCTGACATTTTAATTAACATACATCCAGCTAGTTCAAAGGCTTGATAGTCATTTAATCTTCCAGATTCTATATCGTTTTTATAATAAGGATACATATACTGGTCAACACGGCCTATAGACATACCTGTTTGATTTTCTTCAACTACTAATAATGATTCTATTGTCCAAACTGCTTGAATAGCTTCCCAGAAGGTTTCAGGTTTATTTGCTGGCACTTTAGCATTTACTTCTGAAATTTTTAACAATTCAGCTTTTCTCTTAGGATCTCTTTCCTTTGATGCTAATTCCGCTGCATATTCTGACATTCTTTTTGCGTAGATCATTACCCCTTCTGTTGTATCTACAATAGATTTATAGAAATATATTTTTTCTATGTCTTCTGGATTTTCATAATCAAGTTCTTTCAAATGTTCTATAGCTTCTTTTTGAATATCCTTCATACCTTTTTTCATTAAAATTACATCGTAACCAGGATTTGAGTCTCCACCACCATTTAGTGCATGGTATGAGCAATCGGAAACAAAAGATTCTCCTGACAACTCCCAAACTCCAGCTTCCCTGTATTGATCTTCGCAGTACTCATCTACAGATTTTCCTTTCCAGTAAGGGAATAATTCCTCTTTCATTATTCTCTTATCTTCTTCGGATATATAGAAAGGATCTTGAGGTCTATCTCCAATTGTCTCTAACTCATCTTCCATCCATCTCCAAGCTATATCCGGTGAAAAAGCTCCGGCTCTAGGAGCTCCATTTGGTGCTCCTACAATTAACTCATTATCTTGAATAACAAGAGGTGCTGTTTCACAACAATATTTAAAACATTTTGCCCTTAATAGAATTTTAGGCATTCCTGGGTTCTCTTTGGCAATTTTTGTAATAGCCCTAGCCCTATGAGTTGTTATTGTTGGTGTATGTGTTAAGTATTTTTCTTTTAATTTTGCAAGTCTTTCTGTTATTCCATTAGGTATTTCACTACCTTCATAATCTATAACTACATCTTTTGTACTTCTGTCATTATTATTGGAAAATTCATCTGAAATAGATTCAAACATCTTCACTAATGACGCTCTTTCTTCCTCTGACATATCCTTTGTAGCTTCAGCAAGCTTTACTGAAAACTCTTGTAAGTTCATCTATTTTCCTCCCTTAATTTGATAGTTGATTTAATATTTCTTTTAAAATATCCATTAAATCATCTTTTTTATAAGCTATTTTTTCTTCTCCGTATCCAACTTTTCTTGTATATCTTAAATTTGTTGGATTTAAATTATCTTCTAAAAATCCTAAACCAGTTGTTAATCCACCAAGTATTACCGATGGAAATAAATCACTAGTTATGCCCATAGCCCCTAACGAAGCTCCAGTATTTACTAAAATTCTTGCTACGGGTTTTATCATTATAAATTGTTTAATTACAGAACTATCATTTGAATATATAGCTAAGGTATGACCCTTACTTTCAAACAATAAATTAAGACATTTTTCACAAGCATTAATCCAATCATTTTCCACATAATAGGAAATAATAGGACATTTTAATTCCTTTGAATATGGATTAAAGTCTGAAATATATTTTTGTTCTGAAACTAAAATACTAGATCCTTCAGGTATGTTAAAACCTGCTCTTTTAGCTAAAAATTCTGCAGATTTTCCTATATATTCCTCATCTAATGCTTCATTTTTCAGTATTAAATCTATTAGGGCTTCTTCTTGACTCTCCGTCATAAAATAAGCACCCTGTAGTTTCATTTCTTCTTTTACTTTTGAAGCTATAGTAATATCTGCAACTACAAATTGCTCAGCTCCTGGTAAAATTCCATTATTGAATTTTCTACTATCTATAATATTTTTAACAGCATTTTGTATATTAGCTGTCCTTTCAATAAAAACCGGACTTGCTCCTGTAGCTCCATAAATTTGTGGTTTTGAAATATTGGATAGTTCATAATTATATTTTTCCAAACCTATATTAATAATTAGATCTACACTTTCACTATTTATTAATTCAACAACTCCCTTTCTGGAAGATGTTGTTAGACAACTAACTGTATCTTCTGGAAGTCCTACTTTTTCTGCTATATATGAAAATACCTCTACTATTTTTCCTACTATTTTTTCCGCTCTTTTTGTAGGAGCAAATATTATTGTATTTCCAGTCTTTATTCCATTTAAGATAATATTTATAACTGCAGTAGCCGGATTAATAGATGGACAAATTGCAACAATAGTTCCTAAAGGAATACCTACTTCTAAAATTTCTCCATTATTGTTTTCCTTTAAAACACCTATGTATTTTTTATCTATTATTTCTTCATATATTAATTTAGACATTATTTTTATTTCATTATATTCATCTTCAATATTTCCATATCCAGTTTCTTCTACTGATAGTTTTGCTAAATTCATAAATTCATCTTTGATTTTTTCATAAAATAACTCTACTATTTCATTAAGTTTATTTTGTGAAAATTGTAGTAATGATTTTTTTGCAATATTAGAATTTTCCAACAATATACGCGCTTCCTGAATTGATACTAAATCCTTATCAATAAATTTCATATATTTTCTCCATTATTCTCTAAGTTGTTTTTCTAGAGAGTATTTTTCAATTATTTTTTCAAGATCGGTATGTGGTCTTGCAATAACAACTGAACTGTAAACTTCTGCCCCCATATTTTCCACTGCTTTTACACCAGCAGAAACAGCTGTTTTACATGCTCCTACATCGCCTCTTACAATAACAGAAATATATCCTGAAGCAACATTTTCATATCCAACAACTTCAACATTGGCCGACTTACACATTGCATCTGCTGCTTCAAGAACAAAGACCAAACCAAATGTTTCTATTAGTCCGATTGCCTCACCTACCATATTTCCTCCTTAATCAATTCGTGTCTATATCATGTACTGAAACTATATCCCCTACACTAGAAATAGGTCTTGGCATTACATTTTTAGCTGTTAAAGTCCCTATTTCACTAGCTGCCTTTGCTCCAATCTCGACTGCAGCTCTTACTGCAGCAACATCACCTTTAATCATTACTGTAACTAAGGTTGAGCCTATATTTTCGTATGATACTAATTCAACATCTGATGCTTTTAACATCTTATCGGCAGCTTCAAGAGCAGGAACAAGTCCAATAGTTTCTATTAATCCTAAGGCCTCTTCACCTCGATATCTCATTTCTCTTCTCCTTGTATAGTAAAATACTTATTTTTTTAATATATATTTTTCTATGGTGTTTTTTCCTTCATCATTTATTGAATAATATATGGCCAATTCTCCATTGTTATCTAGCTCATAATTTACTAACTCAATTAACTCATTTGCTTCCAAGGCCATTAAATGCTCTAAAAACATATCTTTAGTAAACTGCCCTTCATTGCCATAATCATTTTTTAGTTTTTCCATTATTTCTGAAACATCTGCTTTTTCTACATTGTATAAATATTTTAAAACAGCCGTTCTAGCTGGTAATAACATACTTAACTCTCCTTCCTAAATAAATCTAAAGGATTCATTGTTACAGTTACTGCTCCTACAATTATAAGAATTGATCCTATTACAATAGTTGATGTAAGTTCTTGACCTAAAAACAGGATTGAGAAAAACACTCCCCAGAAAGCATATGTAACATTTAATGACATACCAACTGCCGTTCCAACTGTTGAATTTGCCTTATACCATGATAAAAATGATGCTGCTGCACATAAACCTGATGCAATTAACCAAAATATTGGTGTTGTAGCCTCAAATGTTGCTTTCAATAATGGCAATTCTTTTATAATAGGTAGAATTACTACTAAAATTACTATTCCCGATAACAATTCCCTTATATTAACTGCAATGTCTGAATCTAAAAGGGAACCTCCATAACTTGAGATTACACCTTCTAAGCCCCAGCTTATAGCTGCAATAAAAGCACATATAATTCCTAATGTAAAATTAGGTGCGGCTTCCGGTTTTACTAAATTTATAACGATTGCCCCTGATATTACGATTAGCATTCCAAAGGCAACTCTTTTTGTTGGTTTCTGTTTTAAAAATATCCAAGCAAATATTGCCCCAAATAATCCACATGTTGCTGAAATAGGTATTGCATAAGCTCCAGCATTTGCTAAACCTACTAAATATGCACCATTTGCAATTGGCCCGCCAAGTAAAGAGCCCAATACAATCATTTTCCCAGGAAATGTATTAAGACTTCTTCCCATTTCTTTTATTCTTCCTTTTTTAAGGTTATAGAAAGTAAGCCAAATCCCTGCAAAAAGATCATTTAATCCGCAAGCTACCATAGGAGCTGCTAAAATTCCTATAGCACTTATTAATGGTTCTTGTCCACTTGCTATTGAAACTAAAGTCGAATATATTCCATATGTTAAACCTGAAATAACCCCCATGGCTATTCCTTTTCTTCTAAATTTATCGTTTACTGATTTCATCTTTAAATCAGCTGTTGCTATTCTACCTTTGTATCCTTCCATAAAATAAACTTACCTTTCTGCTTTAATTAAAATTTACAATCTTATTTCTCAGCCTTCATTTCTGGAACTATCGTATCAACTTCTTGATGTGGTCTTGGTATAACATGAACAGATACTAATTCTCCAACTCTTTCAGCTGCAGCTGCACCTGCATCTGTTGCTGCCTTTACTGCTGCAACATCTCCTCTAACCATAACTGTTACCAGTCCACCACCTATTATCTCCTTACCTATTAAAGTAACGTTTGCTGCTTTCACCATAGCATCTGCTGCTTCAATTGAACCTACTAATCCTTTTGTTTCGATCATTCCTAATGCGTCAAATTTCATTTTTATTCTCCTTATTAATATTTATTTAGCAATACAAATTCACTAGACTATGTTTATTTATATGTATTAAATTTTGGGGTATATTAATATAAAATTTACAATGTTCTTACAGAATTTAGTTTGTATTGCTATATTGTCTTCAGTTTAACATTACACTTAAGTGGAGAGTCAAATCTATTTTTAAACAAAAAAAGAAACGCTTCTTTTAGCGTTTCTCTTTTATTTATGAATAGGTATTAATATTTCTGTAACAAATTCATTTGAATTTCTTGTTGTCCAATAATCAACTAAGTATCTTTCATAAGATCTGCCTAATGGTCTATAACCTTTATTATTAATCCAATTATGTAATTTTTTATAGGATTCATCTATATTTTTATGTGGTCCAATATGATATATATTTGCATATAAACCACTACTCATAGTATGTTTTTTCAATAATCCTTTACATGGCTTTAATGGAGTTTGCATTATTTTAACATAATCGCTTTCCCCATTCATTTTATCTAAATATGAATCAAACATTAATATAACAGCTCCTGATATTTCATTGTCATGTTTTTCTAAATGTTCAACCCACTCTATATTTATTATGGATTCCATATAATTATAATTAAATTTTTGTTCTAAATAACAATATTTTTTCTCATTTAAATATTTATAACTCGGTTTATCTACTTGATGATCTACTACATACTGAGCCTCTTTTATTAATTCATGCCATTCCCTTGTAGCCTTGTAACTATTATCTAATTCTTCTCTTAAACTTTCCAGCTCTCTTGACTTATCTGCTAATTTTTCCCTTATTCTGCTTTTTGTATCACCTGATATTACGTCTTTCATCTCATTTAATTTAAAACCCATTTGTTTATAGTACTTTAATACTGGAACATTTAATAAAGTCTCTTTACTATAGTATCTATATCCTGTTTCTTCATCTATTTTATCAGGTAAAACAACACCTGTATCGCTATAGTAGCGAAGCGTTTTCTTACTAATTTTACAAATTTTGCTGGCTTCTCCAATTAAGTACATCTTATCATCTTCAATTTTCATAATCCTCTCCTAAATTAAATGTACTAATTACCTATTCATATTATTATTCTATACTTTCCACCTATGGGGAATGTCAAGAAAGTAATAATCTTTTATTATATTATAACCTTTAATTTGAATTTCCCTATTTTTAAGTATTCTAAAA
>DUUN01000101.1 GCA_012841535.1 Gallicola sp.
AAGGTCTTTTATTCTATCATAAAAAAGAATTCGATATAGCAATAAAATATTTTAAAGAAAGTATTAAAAATGATTATATAGAATTTTCAACAATAGCTAGTACAACATACCTATTAAGCTGTTATCTTTCGGTCAATGATATCGAAGGAATAAAAGAAATAATTAATATGTTACCAGAAGAAGAAATTGATTATATAGACTTTTCTTTTAAATTATTTTGTGAAGATATTGCAGAACAATGTTATAGGAAAATTATAAGGTTAGAGATTGAAGAAATGATAATTGCTAAAACCAAAGGGTTTTTAGCTTCTTTAATACTATCCAATAAATTACCTGATTTTATAAACTATCATAGAAGAAAATTAACAGATAAAGAAGCTCAGCTACTAAGCGAAGCCAAAGCATTAATAAAATCATCCATTGAATATCATTCTTCAAATGTTTTCTTCTTGTGTGTATATTCAGATATTTTATATTGTGAAGGTAAATTTGATGAATCATTTATTGTCCAACTTGAATTTCTAAAAAAGAGTAGAAATTATAAAGACTTAGAAATCTTTCCAAATGTTAGCTTAGAAGATTGTACAGATGACTTTATTAATAATTACCCAGGAAAATTAAATGAATTATTTTATAATGACAACGAATTTGAGGATTTTTATATAAAAGAGAAATTATCTAATGATATAGAGCACCTGTTTAAATTAAAAGCGTACAGTGTTATTGTTGATTTATATTTTATCTTAAAATCAAATTCAAATATTCTAAAAATAGATTCTTTGTTTGAAATCGCTTACTCTCTAAAAGAAATGGATCACATAAATGAAGCAATACTAATTTATGAAAAATCAATAGATATAGACGGTGGTAGTTCTTCAGTATATAACAATTTGGCAATAATATATGAAGAAAAAAAAGATATAAAAAAAGCTGTTGAACTTATAAAAAGAGCTAAAAAGACAAATAAAAATGATTTAATCATTGAAGGAAATTATCGCAGAATAGTAGAAGATATATTTCAAAACAAGCAAAATAAAGCTAACATTAATAACAATAAAAAAAGTAGACTATCCTTTAATAATGAATTGAGCAGAATAACCTATGGTAAAAGATTCTGCCAAATTCCCATAAATACTTATGAGTATTACTTGTGTAAAACTATTTTTGAAAAACCATTAAGAGCTAAAATACCAGAAGAAGAAATCCTTGAAGTATTAGATAGGGCTAAATTAGAAGAAAAAAAGAGAACAATTTATGATACCTGTATAAGGATTAACAGAAAAGTTGAAAAAAGCATAGGTTTACAGAAGATATTAATCAATAGGGGCTCTATGGTTTGGATTAGAGAAGACTTTACAGAGTGACTCAATTGAACCACTAATTAATTCAAAATAATCAAAGGTTAAACAATTCCAATAATATAGACTCTTAGCAAAAGAGTCTATTTTTTTATTACAAGATATGGATCCCAATATTTACAAAAAATTATATAAGAGAAAGCTGTCAAAAGAAGAAGTATTTGAAGCAACAAGTAACCTTGCTGGCTTCTTTGAACTTCTAATTGAAATCGACAAAGAATTAAAAAGAAATGATAGATACAGTAGTATTAAGTATTCCAAGAAGTAAATATACTATTTTGGATCACAATAGATTTGAACCATCTACTAAAGGATTATTTTACCCACCTTATTATTCTTTGGGTTCTAGAAGCAATTTTTCCTGCAAACAAAATCCAACCAAAAAGGATTACCTATCTGGAATATATAAACCAAGATTAACCATTACCAAAAGAATAAGAAAGGGCGGTTATGTATATCCATTAAGAATTGAATTTTCTATACCCAAACTTATTTTTTCTAATAATTTTGATGAGATCCAAGAAAGTGATTTTAATCTGGTTATAGATACTCTTAAAGAAAGGTTAAAAGAAATGGCCATACTGATAAAAAAAGATGACCTGGTTAATACCAAAGTATCAGCAATCCATTATTCAAAAAATATTGCCTTAGTTAATTATACAAGTTGTTCAATGATATTGGGTGAATTGGCTAAAATAAATTTAACTAAAAGGCTGGATTTAGATAAAACTTCTTTTAGAAATGGTGGCCAAGCCATTCATTGCCATGCTAATTCTTTTGATATTGCCATATATGATAAAATCAAAGACTTAGAGCAGGCAAAGGTAAGCGAAAAGAGATCCACAGAAAAGAATAACCAGATCCAGCTTAATTTATTTGATAAAAACCCCACAGTAAAACCCTTTGAAGTTATTAGAATAGAGATTAGGCTCAATAATAGAACTAAAATTAAAAGCCTGCTAAAGAGCCTTAAAATGACCACAGAGCCGACTTTTATTAACCTTTATAGTGATATGCTATCCAAAAATATAATTCTTTATTTCTGGAAAGAGATTGAAGAAAGTTCTCAAATCCTTTCAATAGATACAGATAAACCATCTGAACTGTTTAGAACAATTATTAAAAATAATACTGGTATTAGAAATACTAAGACACTAAAGATATTAGCAACCATTTTTTTAGTACAAGAAATAGGTTTTAGAAATACCAGAAATTTATTTGATACTAATTATAAAAGTAATAAATTCTGGTATAATCTCATAAAAGAGCTAAAAGAGACAAGGTTGCCAATGAATGGAAAATATAACCCAATTGAAGAAGTTTCCAGATCAATCAAAGAATTTAAACCCCTAAAACTAAAATATTATCAAATTAAAAATAAAATAAATGAATATGTTTAATGAATACCTAAAAGAGATATTTAGAACCATAAACAAAGGGGATTCAAGAGAAGAAAGCTTATATGGAACTTTAAAAATATTGTTTCAGGATTACGGCAATAGCATAAATAAAAAAATAGATGTAACTATACTTCCCAAACAAACAGAGGCTGGTAATCCAGACTTTAGAATATGGGATGGCAAATCTAGAATAATTGGTTATGTAGAAGCAAAAAATCCCGATATTAAATCATTAGACAGTATAGAAAAAAGCGAACAGATCCAAAGGTATTTAGAAGCGTTTCCCAATTTTATTTTAACTAATTTTATAGAATTTAGGCTATATAAGAACGGTAGCCTTTGGGATAAGCCAATAAGTATTTCTGGCTATGATATGGGTAAAACTAAGCATATTGAAACCAGAAACATTGAAGAATTTAAAGAACTTCTAAATTTATTTTTTAGCTTCTCAACTCCAAGTATAAATTCTAATAAAGCTTTAGCAGAAGTACTTGCCTATAAAGCTGGACTTATGAGGGATTTTGTAGTTTTTCCTAAAGTAAAAGAGAACCAAGATAATTATTTCTACTGGTTATAT
>DUUN01000048.1 GCA_012841535.1 Gallicola sp.
CCTTTTCTTCTAACATTGACTGCAATTCTTTTTCTTTAGTAACTCGTATTTTTTCTTCTTTAGCTTTAATAATAGCATAGATGGCATCTTTATTAATTGTTAACATACCATTATTAACTTCAAGAGCATCATTTAATTGTGGATATGCAGTTAATAATTCTTCAATTTGACTTAATGATAAAATTTGTCCGTCATTTAAAGCTTTATAAGCATTAGCAAGAATTTCAATGCCTTTACTATGTTCGTCAACACCTTTAGTAAAAGACTTTAAAATAGACGATATTGATTCCCATGATTTTGCATTTTCTTCATTAGCATTTGTATTATTTTCTATTTCTGCTGTTTGCGTTTTTGTTTTTTCTATAATATCAATAATAGTTTTACTTAAAACTGTTAATTCTTTTGGAGCGTCTTCGCCTAAAATATTTATGTATTCTTCAAGTTCTTTATTCGCATCAATTAAAGATGATCGTAAATTTAATATTTTTTCTTTAGTTATATCCAATAATGGTTTACTATCAATATTATTTAGTTTATCCCATAAATTACTTAATTCTTCAATTTCATTTTTTATCCTATCTGCTTGAGATAAACCTAATGGTCTTCCTGTTATATGTGAGTAACTAGATGGTGTAAATAATTGTTCTACTAATCGTTCTGTTTCTATTTTCCGTAATTGCTTTTTTATATTTAATTCTTCTTCTAAAAGTTCTAGATATTTTTCTTGTTCATCACTTCTATTTGGAGTGTTTTTTAATTGTTCATATTCATTATTTAAAGAATTAACCTCTGTATTTAAATCATGTATAATTTGCTTTTGTTCTTTAAAAGTTACATTTAATCTATCTATTACTTTTATTAAAGCAATAATACCAACAGCAATTGCAACTGGTGCAAGCATACCCAACGCCGTATTAAATGCAATAGTGCTTCTTGTTGCTATAGCCAAAGAAGGAATTAATTTTGACAATATAGTTGATGAAAATTGCGTTATTAAAGCTGTAGCTGTATTAATTATCGGAGCAAATAAAAAACTTGTTTTAAAAACTGAAAAATAAGTTATCAACGAAATTAATGCTAATTCAAGCACCCCTATTTGATTAGCAAGTTTAATCAAAACAGTTCCTAAATCAATTAAAGAACCGAGCAATTCACTATTAATTGTATCGTATGCTAACTTTGAAACAGCAGAGTTAAATGAATTCAATCTTCCTTGTAAACTATTTAAATACTTTTCATTTTCTCGAACTGCCGAACCTGTTGAATCTAATGCAGATTTTACTGCTCCCTCAACACTTTCCCAATTTTTTAATATAGCATTTAATACTGGAGCTTGTCTTATACCAGAAGTCAATTCACCAATAATAGCCCTTTGTTCATCATTTAAAGTATTCCAAACTTTTGATAAATCTTCTAATATATCATAGGTTGACCTTAATTCACCGTTTACAGTTTGTATATCTATACCTGCAAATTCTTTAAATGCTCTTTGTAATTTCGGCATTAAACCATCAATTTCTTCTCCTGATTCACTTACACCTCTCAAACGAGATGAAATAGTAACTAAACCAGATGATACTTTTTCCATATTGCGAAGAACTTCATAACCACCAGTAAGAATACCAGTCAATTCTTCCAGTGATGTTCCTGTTTGTGATAAAGTTCCTGAAGTTCTTTGTAAACCTTCTGCTAAATTTACTGTATTTACTGCATAATTATTTGAAACTTCATTGAGTAAATCAACCACATGTGTAGTGTCTTGTACTGTTAAATCATAACCTTTCATTACTGCTATCAAATATCCTGCTGCTTCTGCTGTATCATTCAACCCATCTGCAACATTGGTAAGCAACAATGCTTGTTCTGCTAATTTAGCAGATTCCTGTAAGTTATATCCTGCTCTAGCAAATTCAGTAGTAGCATTAATTACTTCTTTTCCTGTTCTTCCTAAAGTTTCACCTAATCTATAAGCTTGTTCTGTATAAGTTTTTAATTCTTCTTCTCCGGTTTCAACAACTTTATTTAATTCTGTTAATGCAGTATCTAATTCAATTACTTCCCTAATACCATTTCTAATTGCTCTTAATACTCCATAATACGATACTGTGACGGCACTCCATATTCCAAATTTATAAAATGCAGTTTTTAAAGCATTAGAAAAACTTATGGAACTTTTAGCACTCATGTCAATAGCACGTTTGCTATTTTTTGCATTAGTTTCTATATCTTTTAACCCAAGAGACATTTGTTTCATTTTATTTGTAATATCAGGAGTATCTACACTTAATCCTTGTAGTTCTTTTCTGTATTCTGCTATAGCATTTTTATCATATAAATCTTTGTATCTTCCTTCGATATTTTTTATACCTATCTCTTGTTTTTGTTTAAATAAATCAATTTGTTGTTGTAGTTTAATTTCTTCCTGTGCTAATTTACGTTTTATTTGCACTGTTTCGTTAAGTGTTTTATTATAATTTTCTTGTGTTTTATCTAATAATTGAATACTTTTAAGTTCAAAAGAATCATCTTTTAATTCATATTTAAACTTTTGTATATTTTCTTGTGCATCTTTTAATTGTATGGTAAAACCTTGTAGATTTTTATTTTTATCAAAATTCAAATTAGAAGTAACCGTTCCAAATTTACTATATTCGTTTATCAACCCATCTAATTGTCCTTGCAATACAGAAAAATCTTGCACAATACCTTTTATATTGCTCTGAGATACATTTTTACCACTTAATTCACCAAGTTTTTTATTTAATTCATCTATATTTTTTAATGTCTCAGGATTAATATTTATTTTTAAATCTAATTTTTTTAAATCACTTCTATTACTCATTTGTTCTATTTGTTTATTAATCTCAATTATAGATTTTTCTACGTCTATTTTAGATTGTAATAACATTTTAATAATATCTGCCATTTATTTCACCTGCCTTATTCTAAACTACCTAAAAATAAACACAAAAAAAGAAGCGTAACTTTACGCTTCTAATTAATTTAATTTAATTTTTAATTTATCTTACATCACCGATTAAAACTTCATACTCACTATATTCTTCTCTATATTTATGCATAATCTCAAACTCTCGCATTTCACCTGGTTTTAATACTAAGCCAGAATTGGTATAATCACTATCTAAAACCTGCCCATTTTTATCTAAATATTTACATACAACCTCAAAATAAGATATATCATCATCACTTACATTTTTTACTCTACCTGTTATATAAATATAATTATCTTTGATTTTATGTGTGTATTCTTGTATTTCTAATTTAGAAGATGGATTTTTAGATGCTTCATATTCTTCAATTTTTTGTTGAACAAGTTTAGTTCTTTCTATATCTTTATTTATCCAATCCAACATTTCTTCTAACTCTTCACCAGTATACAATTCTTTGGCTTTTGCAATTGCCCCATCATAATCATATTTTTTCATAAACTCAATAACTTCTTTTTCTCTCGGATCAACTTTATTGCTATTACAACCCATAAACATCATACTTATCATAAAAACCACTAACATTAAAACCACAATTTTATTGCCATACTTTTTCATAAAATAACCTCCCAAATCAAACATTATACTTATGTATAGTATACCAGATTTGAGAGAAAATAAAACATTTAAATAATTTATCTTAATATCAAACTATAATCTCCAATCTTCCCACACAATACAAACATTCCAAACACATCTTCAATATCATATTTATCTAACGCTAGTGCAAAAATTGCTTTTAAATCATCATCATTTTTTGTAAGGCGTATATACCTCTCAAACCAATAATCTGCCAAATATTCAACCAATTCATTTCCTGCATTTTCCCCTAAAAGTTCACCCCATTCTTCTTGCACTCTTGCCAAACGTCTAAAATCTTCTCTAATATTATCATCCATAAATTGTAACTTCACAAAATTATCCCCCTTTGCGAATATTTTACTTTTTGTTGTAATATAATTATAAACTAAGGAATATATAATGTCAAGGTGATATAGTATGTCATTTATATAAAATTAACATTTTATAAGTATAAATATTATATATTGATAATAATATATAATACGTGTATAATAAATTAATGGAGGGATAATATGATAATAGTGAAATTAGAAAAAATACTTGAATCCAAAAACAAAAGTTTATATTGGTTAGCACAAGAAACAA
>DUUN01000345.1 GCA_012841535.1 Gallicola sp.
ATAAACAATCTCTGAGCACAGGAAAAAAACAGCTCTTTTGCAAGCTGAAGTGTCAGCTTGTGCGTGGGGGCTTGCAAATGTGCTGTTTGTGGGTCGGGTTTTTCTTCAGTCGGCTTGCATACAACGGCTGGGGGTGTGACCAGTTTGGGAGAGCGGGGCAGGGGATTTGTCCCCCGTTAAGAACATTCCTGCGTGCCGACCCGATTCCGTAACCCATTCAGCCCAAATTGGTTACACCCCTTGTTGGGCAATGTGCTTTATTTATCAAGTTCTATTATTCTTGTGCAAAAGTCAGCACCATGTTCTTTACACCAATTGCTTTCTAGAAGATATGCTTTATCAAAATCAAACAACTCATTATCACTCAAATCATATTCTTTCCAAAGGTCAACAACTTCATTATTAGGACATCCACAACTTTTTAGGACTAAGTCATCTTTTAAATTTTTAAAGAATCTATCTGAAACTAACATTTCATTTTGCTTGGTAATTGAAGCTAATTTCGATGCCATATTAACAGTTCGACCAGCCCACACTTCATTTTGTCTATCGGTTCTGTCCCCATATCTTTTAAATCCAATTTTTCTTACTAAGAGTGTTTTCTGGTCAATGGCTATATGAAGTCCAATATCTAATTCTGTTTTAGATTTTATTCTATTTATAAATTCTTCATTTACAAATGTCTTAATTGTAACTGCTGATGCAAGTGCCGTATTTGGTTGATCTGAATTGAATAATGCAAACACACCATCTCCTTTGATATCAATATATGGTGCATTTAATTCATGAAATAATCTGACAATTGTATTTGAGAAAAGTTGATAAGCCCCTGCAGTACTTTTGTCATGCTTTGAAGCACTTAGTTTAGTAGAACCAATCATATCTGCAAATACACAAATAACATCGGGTATCTTTAACCAATGATTAGGATTATTTATTGGTATATGAGATGTTTCAGGTAATTTGTTTTCTTGAGTTATTGATCTACCATTTTTATAAATCTCAATTTGTTTGTCAATAATTTGTCTAAATTTTTCGGGTAGTTGTGTATTAGTTATCATTTTTGTCTCCTTTTATAAAACATTTGATAAATAGAATTAAAAAAAAAGGGGGGAAAATACCAATTAATATAAGCCATAAACTAACAGAAAATAAATTGAATTTATGTACTGCTATTCTTGAATTAGCAATAATTTGTTCTGCTAAACTTTTTGATATTTTATCTTGATCTGAAATATTGAGTAGAGAAAGATATTCGTGAGGTTCTGTTAATGCAATATCTTTAAAGTATATTAAATTTAACTCCCTATTAGGTTTTATTCTTTTTCTCTTTAAAGGATACAAGATTGGCATGAATGAAATTAATGATACAAGACAACTTATAACAAAAAGAATTACGCTTAGAATAATCCAAAATTGGAATATCAGTTTCCAATTGCAGAAACTATCTGCATAATTGTGAATCCCAAATAATCCAGCACCAATTAAACCAATCAGAACCGTATGTTTGGCTTCTGCATATTTTAGCCAATTGTTAGTGTTTTCAAAAATGTCTTTAAGTGTCATATTTTTTTTCTTAAGCATTTTGCCCAACGTGTTATTTACGCAATGAATATACAACATTCGTATATACCCGATTTACAACATTCGTATATCCCTACG
>DUUN01000748.1 GCA_012841535.1 Gallicola sp.
ATCTTGCATAGTTATTTTTAATGGAATTGGTTTTGGAAATTCAAATTTGTCATAATGTTCTTTATTTAAAAAACCTACAACAAAAACTCTTCTTCTTCCTTGAGGAATTCCATAGTCTCGTGCATCTAAAACTTCATACTTATAATGATATCCTAATTCATCGAAAACATTTTTAACAGTAGCCCATGTTTTACCTTTATCATGTTTGTACATTCCAAATACATTTTCATAAATAAAAACTTTTGGTTTTATTTCTTTAATAGATCTGGCAAATTCATAAAAAAGAGTGCCTCTTGTATCTTCGAAGCCACCTTGATCACCAATTATAGAAAAACTTTGACAAGGGGAACCTCCGACTAATAAATCAATTTTATTTTTAAAATCTGTACCATCAAATAGTTTTATATCATAAAAAAAATCTTTCTTATCTATTTTATAATTATGAAGATAAGATATTTCAACAAAATTTGTTCTTCTAGTATTTTCTCGATATAGATTTCTAACATACTCATTTTTTTCTTGTGAAGATTTTAAATTTCTAATAATTTGTAACTCTTTATCAATATCAACATCTATTGATATATTTCCGTTATCACAAGCAAAAACAATCTCGTGGTCAATATTCATTCTTTTTAACGCCTGTTCTATTGCGCCTATTCCACTAAACAAAGTTCCTAATTTAATCATATAATTCCACCTCTAACAAACAGACCTGCGTTTTCAAATAATTAACCTGCGTCTATCATGATAAGTATACTTTATATTAAAAAAATTAGCAAGAAAAAAGAATTATTTTTTTCTTAATTCTTCTTTTTCTAAAAATATTCTCCTATGTTCTTTTAAGTACTCCATTCTATGATCGTTTAAAACCATTTTGAATATAGGTAACGTAAGGTGGAGTTGTGCTTTTAGTTTTACATCGTGTTCTAGTAAGAATGAAAACATTAACTCTTTGTCTTCACTTACAGTAATTAAATGTTTGTCAAATAAAGCATCAGCATTAGCAACTAGTAATAAACCATTATTTACATCAAAAGCCTCATCAACGTCACTGTCTGAATAACTTTTTATATGAGAGGCTCTATACAATGTGCCTATGTCCTCAAAATTTCCTTCTATATATGTAAAAGGACAAAAGACATTTCCTTCCACAGTCGTATAGTTCATCATTTCTTCAGCTAAAGATTCTCGCCAAGAATTTTGATACTTTCTTGTTTTCTCATCTTCAACCATTTCTTTTGTGTATAATTCTACTATTCTTTTTCCTTTGATTAAATAGTTTTCATAAGCTTGATTTGTTTCGTCTATTATAGTAAAAAATCTTGGATTTTTGTCTAATAGAATAAATAATTTTTTTTCATTATTAGATGTTTCTTCGATTAATAAAATTAATGAATCATTTTTAAAAATATTATGTCTCAATTTATGAAACTCAATATCTGCACTGGTACCAATTCCATGTATTGCGTGCCTTAATTCTATAGGAGTGAATTTCGAGTCATTTATATATATATCACAATCCTCTAAATTCCAGTTTACTATTTTATCTAATTTTTCAAATATCTTAAAAGTATATTTGGGGGAGAAGAAACCAATAGTTTGATTTACAAGAAAAATTTGTGCATATTCATTAATTAATACGTGATTGTGTTGAGAGTCTTGGGGTCCTTCTCTACGTTGCAGTTGCTCAATACCTAATTTTTCATAAAATAGTGAGGGAACTGTAATATTAGATTGTTTTGCTGTTTCAAATTCTTTGCTTTCTCTCTCTTCAATCTCAGTCATTTCATCAACACTTAAATAATACAGAAAGTTTTTTTCAATGGTTTGAGAACTACCAGTTCTTTTCCCAAAAGTTGGTAAATCTGAATGCGTTATAAATTTGCGGATTAAAGTGTAAGTAGAATTAGAATTGTCATTTATATAATCAATCATATCAAACGACTTATCTTCTAAATATTCTAATATTTTTTCAGTATCTTCATACACTAAAACGTTATCTTTCTTTTTTGCCATAATATCACATCCTTATTAATTATATTTTAACATTTTTGATTATATTTTAATAGTTGTTTTACGATTTGAACTCAATTTATCTTTATCTATTTTATCTATTTGTTTATTAGTATTTATTTATGTATCAACTTCCATATGTGGAGCGTCCATATATGGAGTATCCATATGCGGTAAACCAGCACTGGATAAATAGTTGATTTAAAGGCGTTTTTGTAAAGATTTGAAAATGCTAAGGTGTTTTATCGTTTAAGCTATAAATGTTCTTTTAATGCTTTAATTATTGACTAATTATTATATGTTTATTAATCGCTATAGTAATCTTTTTTATATTTGTTTTTAAACTTTTTAATATATTCATTTGTTTTAGGATTCGATGATAATTCAAGTCCAAGATCTGAATATAATTGTTCAAATAATTCTGCGTTATATTTTGTATTGAAATTTGTCTTTCTCAAAAGTCTAATACCTTTTGCTCCCAAATATGTAAACTGAATAATTTAATAACTTGTTTTTCTTTTTCATAAAATCTCTCCTTTGGTTTTTGAAACTAATGGACTGATTTATTAGTTATTTATATTAACAGTTTTTACGTGAAAGTCAAGGTTTAAAGACTTTTTAAGTATTCCTCAAGTTCGTTTAACTTGAGGCTTTTATTTAAACTTTCAATAAAAATTTCTTTGCTATTTTCAAATATTAAAAAAATTATACCATTTATTACAACTTTGTGAGGTTCAAAATACATTAAGTTCGTTTTGTCTATCCTTACTATATTACCGTTTATAAACTTAGGTTTTACTTTAGCAAAATCACATATTAGTTTTATCTTTTTTTTAATATCTTCATCTATCGTTATCTTTTTCTTAATTATTTTTGCCATACCTGATCCTTTCTGTGATTTTTAACCATTAAAAAATCAACTTATTTATAAGTTGACCGATTATTAACCAAACTTTTACTCAGAGTTTGGACAGATTCAAATATGGGGCGTCCAGTGGGGATCGAACCCACGCATAACGGAACCACAATCCGCCGTGTTAACCACTTCACCATGAACGCCATGTGTATATATATTATCAAATATTTATTGAAAAAGCAACCCCTTTTA
>DUUN01000642.1 GCA_012841535.1 Gallicola sp.
GAATTATAAAATATCATCAAATTTTAACAATTAACAATTTAATAACACCATAAAGAGAAGGGGAGAGACAAGCTCTATGATCCTTCAGCAACCTGCCTATGGTAAGGTGCTAAAGCTTGAACGATGGGAACATATTATAATAAAACTTCCATCGACTACCGATGGAAGTTTTTTATTAAAAAAGGAAAGGAGTAGATAATATGAGGTGTTATAAGAAAAATCATAATTTAAAGGGAATTACCGGTAAAATAAAATTTGAGATAAGGGGATATAGTTATCAACGGAAAAATGATCAATTTGAATTAAATAAAAAAAAGGTCTTAGAATATATTGAGGTAGTTAAAAGTTTGGATGACTCCTCTATTAAAAGAGTTTTTTTAAAAGGAACAGAGGCATTACAAACTTATCAAGATTATCTTTATTTATTTAAAGATTATTTATATGAAGACGAATTTTTTATTCATTATCAAGAATCCAATGAAGTTTTTTTTACAGTTAAAGATATTGATATTATGGAATTATTAGATAAAATGATCAATAATGCTGTGACCGCTTATGTCATTGGTTTTGGGAAATATTATATCAAGACAAAGACAATTGGTGTTTATACTTCACATATTGATTACCTTTTATCAATTTATATTAATATTATGAATTTATATTTACCTTATTATTTTGAATTAAAGGCTGCTCATATTTGTTATGCAGCTAGTAAAGTGTCAAAAAAGGTATATCATTATTTAATTGATAATTTAAATACAACCTTTTTTGAATCGTTAATCGATGAAGGGTTTTATTGTGATTTAGATAATAAATATGTCGCTAAAAAGTTTTCCAATCTTAAGATTTTGGTTGACAATATTGAATTTGAATCCCTAAATAAAGTTACGTATCGATTAGGCAGAATATTCGCTGAAGGGGAGGAATTGTATGCCAGCAATGAAAAATAGGATAAATCATGTTTTAATAACGCCAATTAATGATAAGAATAATTTAAATGATTACATACCAAGAGATTCAATTTACAGTGAAAAAACTTATTTAAATAATCATCAAATTATTTTTTCATATCCTCAAGATAGAGACTCTAAAATCGTAGAACCACAAAAAGAGCAATTAATAATGAGAGATGTTCAAAATCGTGTTCTAATATGGACAAGATATTATGTTGCATACGAGAATATTTATGAATCTTATGCTTATGCAGATCAAGATAGAACTAAAGGTTATAGTATTCATGAATCAATGTATAGCTTATTAAAAGAAGAAATATTAAAATTATCACCAACTAAGTTTAAATTATTAGAAAACACCTCTTTGTTAAACTCAATGGTTGATAAATTAGTTGAAAGGTTGCTTATATCTTCTGAGTCCGAAAAAAAGCATATAGTTCGAGCTCCTTATTTTGCAATGCCTAATTGTCTAAAGAAATTTGTTTTTGACCCTAGTGTATTTATAGAGAATATTGATAGAGATTTCGACAACTTGTACAAATATGTTAACAAAACATATAGTGATTATTTGAAAGGAGAATCTCAATGCGAATAAGATTTTATTATTTAAAAGCATTTCAACAACATAAAATTAATAATGTTCCTTTTATATATGAAGGTAACAGTTTTGAAATTATTGATGCAAACCTATTTGCAGCACTAATTGATGTTGAACATTCTAATAATGAAAAATATTTTAATAGAAGCCGGTTGACAATTAAAAACAAAAATATTCGATTAATGTTAAAAATTTTTAAAAAAATGGACACTCCATATTCAAGAATCATGTATTATGGTAATAATGCAGATTTAGTTGAAAGATCTTTAAAACGCGCTTTTTCTGATCGCATTTATGAGGATAAATATTTTGCGGATCAAAAACATCCTAAAATATATCGTTTTTTATTTGATAAAAAAGGGTTAAGTACTTATGTAGATGGGAAATATTTATTTCGAGATATTTTAAATTCTGGAGAAGCAACAATTGAAATTGGTGATGGTTATGCTAGTTTATACTTACTAAACTGGAGACATCCATTGGATTGTGTTCTTATATATCATTTTAATGATCAAGACTTTGAAATTATTATTGATAACAAAGTCTCGATTCATGAGTTTCATATTGCCCATATTTTATTTATGATAAAAAAGAGTAATGAAAACATTTATGAGGTTTTACTTAATAATTTAAATTCAGGATTTGTTAAATCTTTAAAATCAATAGAAAGTAAAGATTTACATAAAATAATAAAATTAATAGAAAATGTAAATCCAAAAATGTATTTAGAACTAACATATAAAGAAATATTATTTATATATGAAAAATAATAATTGTATCACTTATCATACATATCACTTGATGGAATCTTGTATGATAAAAATTTGCAAGCATTAATTAAAGTCCCCTCTTGCAATAAAGGTAAACATACTATTCTTAATACAACTAAATAAAACTATAAAGAAAAGGAGAAGATAGAATGCAGTTAACCATTAAAGATCATGCTCTGGTCTCAACTGAGCAATTTATTGATATATTAACTAGAAATTTTAAAGCTTACAACGATAATAATAACATTAACATGCATCCGGCGGTCTTTGTACAAGGACAACCCGGAATTATATACTACTAATCTCTATCAATCAACGTTTAAAGAGTTTATTAGGTCAAATTATACGGATACCGAATGTTTTAATATCTTTGAAAAAATGAGCGACTCAAATTTTATAGAACAATACGGACACATTCTAAACTATGACTATAAAACAGCTAAAAACCTTCTAAAAATACTTGACAAACGAAGTTAAAATAAGACAATATGGTTACTGTTTAGTCTAAAAATAATAAGTTGAGGAGAAGAACATGAGAGAAATTAATAAGTAATTAATAAGTAGTTATAACCACCAAGATATAATTGATATCATTAACAATGATAAAAATCTTAAAAGGTTAAATATTAATAGATTTAATGGTTTATCACAAGTTTCTTTTATAATAGGAGAAGATAATGAACAAAATGTATTAGTACATATGTATAAAAATTCAATATGTTAGATAAACCGTCTAGTGTAGAATCAATCAATGAAACTGTGTATATGAAAAAAGATATAATCGATCGAGAAAAAAATGCTTTTTATATAGTTAAAGCGCAAAAAAACATTTCCATTAATGAAGGTTATCTCTTCAGTGAAACTGAGGAAGACGAAATTTATTTCAATAATGATCTTTTTAGTATTAAGGAACAATTAAAAAAGTTTTACTATATTATCTTCCAAAATTTGATAATAGTTATTGGTTAAAAGATACACTTAATGTTATTCAAGAAAAAGTTAATATATATTTTAAGTCAACCGATAAAACCAAAAAATTAATATCTAATCAATATAGATATGATAATCATATTATGGAAAGACATTATAAAAAGATCAAAAATATGACGAATAGTCAAGCAGAAAAATATATTAAAATTGTTGAATCAATTTAATAATAGATGAAAGAGTATAAAAAATATAAAAAGTAATGCCATTAATTTAATAGTCGCATTTAAGGATTTACCTAGGTCGATAAAGTTAAAAATAAAAGATCTTGATATTGAATCAGAAATTTCTATTAACGAAAATATAAATAGTATTTTGTTAGGTTTAGTGCCTTTTTATAATAAACA
>DUUN01000081.1 GCA_012841535.1 Gallicola sp.
GAATTATAAAATATCATCAAATTTTAACAATTAACAATTTAATAACACCATAAAGAGAAGGGGAGAGACAAGCTCTATGATCCTTCAGCAACCTGCCTATGGTAAGGTGCTAAAGCTTGAACGATGGATACATATACATTTTTTGCGCCATCGTTTGATGGCGTATTTATTTTTTGAAAGGTTTGTATTTAGGTAGATAAATCACTTTAGGATTTAGAGAATTTAATCAAAAAAGAAAGGAAATAAAAACATGCAAACATTACAAGTTGAAGAAGTAGTAAAAGTTTCAACAAGCGAATTTATCGATGAGGTGACCAAATCATTTAGTAAATTTTCAAATGCCAATATTATTGACAAGCATCCAGCAATCTTTGTCGCTGGGCAGCCAGGTATTGGAAAGAGTCAATCTATTATTCAAATTAAAGACAATCTAGAAAGCGCTACGGGTAAAAAAGTATACATTACCGATGTTAGATTGTTACTATTTAATCCTATTGATTTAAGAGGTATTCCAGTTGCTGACAAAAATAGAGAAAAGGCAATTTGGTTACGCCCTGAAATATTTGAACTCGATGATAGTAACGAAACCATTAATATCTTTTTTCTGGATGAATTAACCGCAGCACCAACAAGCTTACAAGCTGCAGCCTATCAAATAGCACTTGATAAGACACTTGGAGAACATAAACTGCCTAATAACACATTTGTTATTGCTGCTGGTAATAGAACAAATGATTATGCAGTAGCGTATGAAATGCCTAGTGCTCTTAAAAATAGGTTTATGCATTTTGAAATTGAAAACAATTTTGAAGATTGGTATAACTGGGCCATTAAAAACAACATACATGAAGAGATATTAATGTTTTTAAGGGATAATCCTGATAAGTTATCAACAAAAAAGTTTGATGTGGATTCCAACATAATAGTAACACCAAGAAGTTGGGAGTTTCTAAGCAACGTCTTAAAAACAATTGGTGGTGGTGTTAGTGATAATCAAAACATCGTTGCATCAATTATTGGAAATACATTAACCTATTTGTTAATTCATGAAAATACAAATGAAATTACAGTTGAGGATATTTGTAATGGGAAAATCAAAAATCCACCAAATGATATCTCTGAACTACAAAGAATTACAGATATCTTAGAATCTCAAATCGATACCTATATTCACGAGATTGATAAAACAACCAATGTGTTAAAATTTTTGAATGTAATACCCATAGATTATGGCATTATGATTTTTCGGAAAATAGCTAGATATAATGGTTTATCTTATGAAGTAAGTAAAGTAAAAGCGTTTAATACTTACATAACTAAGATAGGAGATTCAAATGACAACAAATGATACTTTATTAAAAAAACTATCTTTCGCCCGGTTAGAAATATTAATGAAACATCCGTTTTTAGGTTATGTTTTACAACATTACAACATAACTCTAGTTGATTCTATAGAAACGGCTGCTACAAATGGTAGAGTTATTATGTTTTCAAGAGCTTTTTTAAAGTCATTGTCAATAAAAGACACCATTTTTGTATTACTTCACGAACTTTTACATATCATTCTTTTGCATCCTGCAAGAAAAGACAATAGAAAGCATAATAAATTTAATATTGCTTGTGATATTGTCGTTAATGATATTTTAAAGCACATGAAGTTTAGCTATGAGAATTTAGAACCTATTCATGGGGAAATGTTTGACCTCGATGGAGTTCTTTATTCTGCTGAATATATTTATGATAAACTTCCGATAGAAGAAATCCCTTTAATATGTTCTCATGATTTTTGGGATAAAGATATCAAACCAATGACAGGAAAGATAAAAGGTATTATTAAAGACTATATTGGAAAAGGCTTTTCATTAGATAGTCATCATCTTTTAGAGCGTCTGGTCGAAAACCATATTTTTAAACCTAAAACAAACTGGAAAGATTTGCTAAAGCGTGTAATTGAAAAAGATTTATATGATTATTCCTTTAATAGAACAGATAGAAGAAACAATGAGTTTTTATTACCAGATTTTTTAGAAACAGAAGAAACATTAAAAAAAGTGTGGTTTTTAATTGACGTTTCAGGTTCTATGAGTAATGATGAAATATCAAGAGCATACTTAGAAATCATTTCGATCATAGAAAATTATAAAACCGTTTGCTGTGAAGTGTCTTTTTTCTCAACCATGGTCACAACTCCAATCAGATTCACAACGGGTAAAGAATTAAAAAATGCGATGGCAAAAATAAAATCAACGGGTGGAACAAACTTCTCTATCCTATTTGATTCACTTCATCTCTTTTACCCAAATACTAAGCCTAAAATCATGATTATCTTAACGGATGGTTATGCTAACTATCCGGATAAATCTGTAGCCAGAAATATGAATGTGTTTTGGGCGATCAATAACAACAATAAAGCACCGTTTGGTACGACAATCAACATTTTATAAGGAGGGTTAATTATAAATGAAAAAAAAGAATAATTTATATTGTCTAACACCTGATACCAATATCTGGAATGTGAATGAAATATTGGATGAAAAAAATTCCATGTCTTCGATTTGCAAAGAAAAAGTTTTAAAAATGATAGATGTGTTAAATGAATTGGATGATAAAAGAAAATCAAGGATCATCTTAAAAGGCTTAGAAGCCCTTGAAACATATGAAAAACATTTAGACTTGTTTAAAGATTATTTAATTGAAGATACTTACTTTATAAATTATAAAACCCCCTACGAAGTCTTTTTCACCTTAAAAGACTTAGATGCCATAAGCCTATTAGATAAAATGGTAACCAATAACATAACCGCATACGTCATAAGGGTTGGTTCTTATTATATAAAAACCAGACAAATAAGCATCACAACACCTCATATTGAATACGTCATATCACTTTATTTAAGTTTATTTGAACGTTATATGCTTGATTATTTTGAATTAAAGATAGCGCATATATGTTATCCGATGCGTAACATATCCATGAAAGTTTATCAATTTTTAATTGAGTATTCAAATTCGCTTTTTATGAAGTCTTTATTGGAAAAAGGATTTGACATCAATTTGGATGTCAAGAAGGTTAAAGAACACTATGTAAACATCCAAGAAATGCTTGATTTATTTGGTCCAGAAACACTCAGCTTATTTTATTATGATTTTAGTTTGATGTTCAAGAAAGGAGACAGCTATTTTGAATAAAAAAAGAAAGACTAGAGGTAAATATGTATTTTCTCGTTTGGATGATATCGCATTGAGACAATATGAAAAATATGTCATAAAAAGGTGGGATAATACTTATAACAGAGTGACTTCATATGCTATTCCAAGAGAAGTCTTGTTTAAATTTTACGAGTCATTAAAAAACAATATTCTAATCGATTATCATACATATTTTATAAATATACGGAGGGGATGTTTAGATGATAATATCAAAACGTATGAAGTGTATAATTATAATATACCAGAAAAACACATCCAGAAAAGAGAACTCAGTATTTGCGAGTCATTTTATAAATTTTTAAAAGCAGAGATAAAAAAAATACATCCACTAAAATATGAAATACTTAAAGATAGCCCATTGATGCTATCAATATTTGATGAGTTGGTTATTAACTATCTGAACTCAGCTAAAAACGAGAATAAAGATGTAGAGGGTGTGGATGGGTATGGTGGGCCTTATTTTGTACATATAGCGAGAGACAGGAGACTAAAAGAATATGTTCTAAAAATAGACTCCTATTTACAAAATATTAAAACAGATTTTGAAAATCTAATTAAATACATTAATCAAACGTATGATGATTACCGAAAGGACAATATAAAATGAAAACAAACTATATAATGCTAAAAAGTTTATTTGAATTGAAATCTAAGGGTGAATTATTAATCCTTAATGATAAACAGTATGAGATAGTAGATTGTAATTTATTTTATTTATTGTTACCTGAGTATTCGAATTACGAGTATAACTTGCATTTTAAGAAGACTAGTTTGAATCAGAAGAATATACAACTTGTGTTTAATATATTAGATAAGCTCTCTACACCTTATACCCGTATTCTCATATATAGTAACAACGCAAAATTAATACATCAGTTTTTTAAAAAAACTTTTCCAGATTGTGTGTTTGAAGATGTCTATCATAAAGAACAAACACATCCCAATATCGTTTATTTTTTGATGGATGAAACAAACGTTTATTATTCAAATAAGAGGCAGCGGTCATCATATATTAAATCATCTTTTCCATTTATCATTTGTTATAAAAACAATGAGGCCTATAACTTTAAATCATACTCTAGGATAAATAAAGGTGTTTACCCACTTAATGATTTAGACATCAAAACTTTATTTGAAAATGAAGTGACTGTTCATGAGTATTTTATCGGTTGTTTATTATGGGAAATAAAAAAGATAGATAATCTTATTTATGAAGTTTTGGTGAACAATATCAATTCAACCTTTGTAAGATCATTAAAAGATATTGATGAGTCCACAGATCCAAAGGAAATTGTTGGCTTAATTAGGAGCCTAGAACCAGAAATATATCTTAATATAAAATATGAACATCTTAAGTTTATCTATGAATAACTTTTTTGTTAATAAGTGGTTGCTCTGCTACGAAAAAGTGGGACACATAGGTACCACCTAAAAGAACATATTGTATAATATAAAAATATAAGGAGCAGAAAGCCTATGAATGAGTATAGTGTTGGCTTCAAACTAAAGATTGTTAAGATGATATTAAATGATCACATCAGTAAAAAATCCATTATGAGGGAATATAAC
>DUUN01000353.1 GCA_012841535.1 Gallicola sp.
CAATAAATTTAAAATATTGTCATCATAAGTCCGTATCTCTAAAATTCCCTCATTGAGAGAGGTTAGGGGGGTATGCCTTTCATCGGTCATCCTGAGGATTCATATTTTGAATCCGTGAGGATCTCATCTTTTCATCTATTTCCAGTATCACAATTCCCCAAAAATTCAAGAATCAAGACCTGACCCCCACATATACTGGTATTTGAAAGAAATGGTCAATATTTCCTTGAATCGACTCTTTTTGATAATTTTGATGATTCTAAATCCGTTTTTTCTTCCGCTTCTGAATTACTGATCATATTAAATGGAACTATTCGGTTGTCTATGAGAAGTCGCACTCCAATAAAAACCAATTTATGTTCAAGAATTCGTCCTGATGGAGGACGAGATCATTATAGCTATTTTTCAGATAATATTTTTGTTAAAGATAATCTTACTATAAAAAAAATTAAAAGTAATGAAAAGTATGAGTTGGTTAAACCTGCTGATAATATCCTTAGATGGGTTAGGCTTGGATTAAAAGATAAGAATGTTCAAAAAGCCTTAAGACTATATGGTATGGGCAATCTCGATTGGGTTAATTTATATCGTCTTTATGAAGTAATCGAAGATGACCTAAACAGGTACTCCTCAAAAAATGTTGTCCAAAGAGGTTGGGCAACTCAAAAATCCATAAAACGATTCAAACACACTGCTAATAGCCCAGGAGCTATCGGCGATGATTCAAGGCATGGCAAAGAATACACAAAACCACCAAAAAATCCAATGAGTTTAAATGAAGCTCATACTCTGGTTGAATTTATTTTTCATAATTGGCTTCGGTATAAAGATAGCATTCAATAATTAGGTTGTATAATTAATCAAATATTGTTTTATATTAAACATTTTTAATTACTATGAAATAAAGAAAAATTTGCAAATAAAAGGAGATAAAAGTTGTAGTGGAGATGAATGGCTTATTTAACACGATAATCGGCTTAATTTTTGGCTTCATTGCAGCAATATATGCTGAACCTTTAAGGATTTGGCTACATAGCCCAATTTTAACACTTTTGTTTGAAGAGAATTCAGGCTGTAAGATATTTACAAAAGAAAAATATATTGCAAAAGAATTAAAGGAATTAACACCCAATTTTTATAATGCTATTTATGTAAGAATAAAAGTAACAAATACACAAACAACAATAGCTAAAGGTTGTCGTGCTTATTTAATTTCTATAGACAAATCTGATGATAAAGGGAATTTCATTCCAACTATTTATAATGACAGCATCCAACTTTCATGGTCTTGTCAAGGAGATCAATCTTATGAACCACTTGACCTTCCAAGAGGTGTTATACAATATATTGATATTTTTTCAACCAAGGAAGGTTCAAATATTTATTATCCAAAAATTAAATTTTTACCCTTTAGATATGAAGAACTATTTAGACAAAAAGGAAGTTTCCGTTTTACAATCTTAGTTGCTGGAGAGAATTTCAAACCATTAAAAATAAAGATTATTTTTAATTGGACTGGAAATTGGAATAAATTTGTAATAAATTCTGGATAATAATTCAAAAATTCTGGATGCGAATGTCAATCAAAAAGCTAGTAACTTGAATCAATTTTGATAAAAAAAAGGGATCAGGCTACAAATAGCGATATAAAAAAAATTCGAACATCTATTAATGATTCTAAGATATGGTGAAGAGAATCTCCGTAAGGTAGGGTTGCCGAGTTCAGTAGAAGAATGTAGCTTGTCATTATTAAAAAGAGGACTTGGAAAGAGAGGATCTTAATCTCTTACCATACCAGAATCTATCTTGGTGCAATAAAAAAAAGAGGGCGGCATTTCAAGAGCCTGAGTGAACCCAGTTTCCTGGATAACGAACTCTAACAGCTACACCTCTTTTCAAAAACATCGCACATTATTACCAAGGATGTCTCGTTATAGTCTC
>DUUN01000078.1 GCA_012841535.1 Gallicola sp.
CGTTACTTTATCTCCAGTTACTTTAACTCTTTTTGTTTTTGGGTATATTCCCTTTTTTATCATTACATATCACTCTCTTTCTTTAATTTGTTTACTTCTTCTATTAGTTCGTTTATTTTATCAACAAGGCAATATAGATCCGCTCGCAATTGTTCTGGCATTAATGAATTATTTTCGCCACATCTTATTTTTTCTATTGGTTTATCTTCTTCTATGATTTCTATTTCATCAGTTAAACATTGTTCTAAACAATGCCTTCTTCCTATTGCACTATGACTAATACAACCAATATATGTTTCTTCATCACTAGTTAAATAATATTCTTCATCTTCATACCTTATTTTTTTTGGTAAATCTTCTCCTATTACCATTAAATTTAATAAATCTATTATTTTCATTTAATCATTCCCTTCTATTATTGATAATATATTAATTAAACTTTCTCTATACAATGTTTTCCCATATCGCATCCCAAACAACTTATGCCCATGGATATATTCTTCTATCTTCTTTAACTTATCGTTTGCGGTTGATAGTTCTTGTTGCATGGTTTTATAATAAAATGTTTTCCTTAAAGTATCAGAACATTTATCACACATTCCTGTTTCTAAATCGCAACCATTATCTTGATATTGATTACACATATCACAACGAAACTCGGGGTATAATTCCTTGTCTTCCATTTAATCCTCCTTAACAACACCCTGCATCTGGAAAGATAAACATTCTTGGCTCTACATCCTGAAATGCCGAAAGTTCATAAACCAATACCTCTTCCCACTCTTCTTCGGTTAATTTAATACTCTCTATAGTAGCAATTAACTCTCTAGCTTCTGTTTCATTTTCTGCTATAACGACTAAAGCACCCTCAGGATGATATCTATCTGTCAATTCTTCTACTTCTTCAAATATAAATATTTTCACTGTATCTCCTCCATTTATATATCTTTTTCTTTATCTCTTATACTACTAATTCTTTCTTTTGCTATGTTAAAATATGTCTCATCTAATTCAATTCCAACAAATTTTCTTTTATTTTTTATTGCTACAATTCCAGTACTACCACTACCCATACAAATATCGACAATCAAATCGTTTTCATTAGTGTTATCTAATATCAATTCTTCCAGTAATTTGTGATTTTTTTCTGTTGGATGATATTTACTACTTCCAGTAGAGTGTATAAACCAATTCTTTTTACATTTTGAATTTAATTTTCCTGTTCCCTTTTTCTTAAACCACACTGCATTTTCTGTTCCACTTAAATAAACATATTCCCCATTCATAGGACTTGGATTACTTTTAGCCCATATAAGTTGTCTAACTGTTCCCTTTTTTAATTTTTGTTTTGTACTAAAGAACTTATATATTTGAGAATATTGTTCATTCCCACAAAATATTATAAATATATCAGCACTTTCATAAATATGTTCTAAAAAGGTGTTTATTTCAAATGTCTTTTCATCTGCTTTTTCTTTATTTAAGTTTGCTAGAGCCTACATATACTCTAATAATTTTGTATAATCTGTCGTTTTTCTTTAACTTTCCTCTTTCTTCGTAGTACTCTAGCCCTCTCAACTCTGCTTCATCAGGTACTAAAATTTCAGTGAAAGGACACGACCTTTTAATAAGTTCAAAATGTAATTCTTCTGGTGCTATTCTTAATTTTTGGGATAACTTGCCAAGTAAAACCCAGTAGTAACTATTTTGGTCAAGTGTCCTTTTCTTTTTATGTTCTTTTATTTCGTATTCTTTATCTTCTGGTAATTCTAGTAATTTTTTAATTAGATATTTTGGTGTTCCTATTAACATTTACTCACCTACTCTAAATAATTCCTTAAATATTGCTTCTAACACATTCACAACTATGCTGTTTCCTGCTTGTTTATAAAGTTGTGTGTTTGAATTAACTTGTGCTGCTTTTTCAAAGTCTTCATCAGCAAATCCCATTAGTCGCCAATATTCTTTTGGTGTTGGTTTACGGATTCTTAAATCACTCATAACAACACCTTTATCTTGTAATTTTCCTTTACTTCCAAAATTTCTTAAATATGAACTGCCATTTAAATCATAGTTATCTGGCAAATCATCACTAAAATAATTGGTTGTTCCTGCTCTCTTATTAGGAGCGGTTGTTAATGGTCTTGCTATATCTAAATTGATTTTACAATCTGGATTTCTGAAGTTTGCTGTTCCTGTTGCACTAATATATTTAATCATCTTATTACTCAAATAATACTTCTCATCAACTTCATCTTCTAACATATCTTTAAGACTTAATTTTAATTCTTGTTTAGGAGGAAAAGTATAAGGTTTATGTTCTCCTAAAATTGATATAACAAATACTCTTTCTCTATTTTGTGGTATACCATAATCTTTGGCATTTAAAACTTGCCAATGGTTTGTGTATCCTAATTCTTCTAATTTTGATAAATATTTATCAAAAGTATGCCTATGTTTTTTACTAATAACATTTTTGACATTTTCCCAAATCACGTATTTAGGTTTTAATTTTTCTACAATTCTTACTGTATGCCACATTAGTGACGAACGAGTACCACTTTCTTCTTCCCCCCCCGCTTGCTTTCCAGCTAACGAAAAGTCTTGACAAGGACTGCCGTGAAATATTAAATCTACTTCAATATCTTTATCCCATTCGCAAATATCTTGTGGCTCAAAGTTTTCATTATAAATTGCATTGTAAGACTTTACTGCGTATTTATCTATTTCCACATAGTCTACAACTTTAAAATCAATATTTAATCTTTCTAGTGCTTTTCTAGGCGCACCAATACCTCCGAATAATTCTATAAGTCTTATTGGTTTAGTTATTTTAAATGTAGGATGCATTATGCTAAAAATATCTAATTGTGTATCCATACAACCACCTAATCTAAATCTGCATCATCAACTGAAACAGTATCACCAAATTCTTGAAAAGGATCATTATCTTCTTTTACTA
>DUUN01000647.1 GCA_012841535.1 Gallicola sp.
AACAAAAGGCTTTGCGAGGGTGAGTATCTATATATTGTTAATTACTATGGCCAGTTGACAAATGATAAGGTGAATTATCTTAACCAGATATATGGGAAAATTATTCTCGATAATACCCATGCTTTCTTTCAAAAACCGATAGATGGAATTGATACCATATATTCTTGCAGGAAGTTTTTCGGAGTTTCGGATGGGGCATATTTATCAACCAATTCTTTTTTGGATGAAGTAATAGAGATTGATATTTCCAAAGACAGAATGACACATATCTTGGGGCGCTTTGAAGGTACAGCTTCAGATTATTATAGTAATTTTCAAGAGAATGATGCTTCTTTTAAATTTGAACCATTAAAGTATATGTCCAAGCTTACTAAAAATATCCTTGGGGCAATTGATTATGAAAAAGTTAAAGAAATTAGGGATGAAAACTATGCTTACTTGGAGAGTAAGCTAAAAAAAATGAACAAGCTACGACTCATAACTCCCGAAGGGGCTTTTGCATATCCTTTTTATTTAGAAAATGGTGTAGAGATTAGAAAAAAACTAGCAGCAAAGAAAATATATATACCTACGCTTTGGCCTAATGTATTGGAGGATACCCCGGAAAGTAGTCTTGAGTATGATTACGCTGCTAATATTTTGCCCTTGCCATGTGATCAGAGATATGGAATAGAGGATATGAAATATATGATTAATAAAATACTCACAAGTGTGGAGGTGCCTCAATGAATATTAAAGGAAAAATAGTTACTTTGAGAGCAATTGAGAAAGAAGACTTAGAATTAATGAGGGAAATGATCAATGATCCGGAAATTGAAAATCTTGTTGTGGGTTGGGCGTTTCCAATATCAAAATACCAACAAAATTTATGGTATGAAAAAAACATCAACGACAATAAAAATTTAAGGTTTATTATCGAAACGCCTAACGACGGAGCTGTCGGGTTAGCAACATTAGTTGATATAGATTGGAAAAATCGGAGAGCTAGACACGGTATTAAACTAGCAAAGAGAGATCACAGAACAAAAGGTATAGGAACAGATACTGTAATGTCTATTATGAGATATGCTTTTGATGAATTACAACTTAATCGACTTGATGGGAGTTGGTTTGAGGATAACTTAGCTTCACAAAAATTATATACAAAATGTGGATGGAAAGTTGAAGGTAAAAATAGAAAATGTATATATAAAAACGGCAAATATAGAGATTTAGTTATCGTGGGAATTTTAAGTGAAGAATACTACGAACTAATTGAAATAAATAATTACTGGGACGAGCAAGAAAGGGATTAACTATGGACAATTTAATTCAAGTAACCCGATCCTCAATGCCAAATTTTGAGGAATACATAGAAGAAATCAAAGATATGTGGGAAAGTCATTGGCTGACTAATATGGGCATTAAGCATAAGCAATTGGGAGCGGAGTTATCAAGATATTTGGATGCTCCCAATATTACACTATTTACAAATGGTCATTTAGCTCTTGAATGTGCAATAGCAGCGTTGAATCTTTCTGGAGAAGTTATTACAACACCTTTTACCTTTGCATCAACAACTCATGCAATCGTAAGAAATGGTTTGGAACCAGTATTTTGCGATATTAATCCCGATGATTACACCATAGATACGGACAAGC
>DUUN01000649.1 GCA_012841535.1 Gallicola sp.
ATTTTCTCAAAGGTATATTCTCTCTTGTCTTCCCATACTTTCCTCAGGAGCATCCTTTTTGCTTCGTCTTTATAGTCATTCGCAATTAAAAACATTAATTCTTTTTTTGAATATACCCCCCGCTCAACCCCCTGTCTAATATCATTAACATCACTTGCAATATGCCTAATATGATTAAGCTTTGCATTTACTGACTTTAAATCTTTTGCTATCTGAAAAAACTTTATCAAAACAATTATTGAGATGATAGCAGCGATGATGGTTGTTGCAATTAAAAAGTCTTCCATATGATTTGATTTGTTGGTTTAAATTATTTTTTTAAGGATGGTTAATTTGAGGCGGCATAGCTTCATAAAAATTAAGTACTAATTTATCTTTTTGAAACCGACCAAAATCTAAATTATTATGACCATTATTTATGCAGATACTTATAAATCTTGATAAATCATCTTCTTGAACTCTTGAACCAAAAACGACTCCTTTCAGAAATTCTCTTTTGAATTGTATATAATCATAATTTCTTAAGATTATATATCGAAACTCATCCTCTTGTTTCCAATGATTGGACTTAGTTAAGAACAATTTCTTTATCCCTTCTCGCTTTGATTTTAAATAATTAATTTGAGTATAATTATCATAATCCACAGTACCAGAAATGACATTCTCCGAATTTACATCTAAAAAAGGTTCATTTATAAAGGGATCAAAGATTAAGCAAATTCCCTTATGATTGTCTGCGTAATGCGACCACATTGTTGTGTTATCAAGATTTGTAGAAAAGCAACAAATTGAACTTTTTTCAATTTTATCTATTTGACTTTTTCGATAAATTTCTTCAAGTTTATTTTTTGGAATACTATTAATCTCATTGCTCATATCAGTCTGAAAACTATTCCTAATGAGTTCTAAGTCATCTAAAATATCTTGGCTACAATCATCAAAATCAAACTCTAATAAGTTAATATCACAGTCAAAAGGATCATTAAAAAAGGATGGATTGCGAAATTTTAATAATTGTCCCAAAACTATTAATAATCCATTATCATATGAGCAATATTTATAAATTTTGTCGTCTAAATTCATTGCCAAGATATTTTGAAGTATGCTACACAACACCCCATAATTAACAAGATGACCTCATGGTTCATTTCAAAGGTTTTGATTATCCCAAATTGTATTTTTCACCCCCAGTTATTAGACTTATGCAAATGTAATAATATTTAACTAAAACAATAGATTTGGTGGGGGAAATTTGGGAGGGTGGTACTCTGAGCCTAAATAAACAATCGTTTTCCCGGCTGGCCTGTGAAGGCTGGTCGGGAGTTTTTTGAGGGGGTGGCTCTATCAGTACCTAATCATTAATAAATTCTCTGTTTTTATCAAACAAAAATGTCCAATTCCCTTTTTTTATGCCTTCTAGTATGTCTGGATTTATTTCTGATGGCAGTATTTTTTTACATCCAGAAAAAAGAAAGTCGCCATAACTAAAAAAAGTATTTTTTTCAAACTCAATTTTTCTTGGAATAATTGCTTTAATTGTTAGTCCATTTTCTTGATCTACTTCTGTAAAGTATGCAGGTCGATTTTTTAAACTATAATTCATATAGGATAAAATAGAAAGGACTTCTCTGTATTGTAATTGCTTTAGTTCATTTAATTTTTTAATTTTATCCCTATATAAATATCGCGTAATTATTGAATCATTAAGAATTGCAATTACTCCTATTTCGCCAAGCCTTATTAATATGCCTTTTCCTAAATAATTGTCACCGTAATCAAACGGTTCTACATCTATTTCATTTTTTACACGAAAAACTAACATGGATCCAAGTACATTTCTTTCAATTTTACAATTAGTGTAAAGACTTCTGACAACGCAATGAATATGATGCAAGCTTTTCCAATCATATAAATCAGATATTTTATTCAGGGGATCGCTTAGTATAAATCGGTATAGACTATCTTTTAAATGCACTTTTAGGAAAATCAAACAAAGCCACTTAAAAAGTAGCGAAGGCCCTTCGGTCTTTAAATAATTTTTAAAACTATCATATCCTTCTGAAATAACCTTGCTTAAAGGTTTTTCTATTATATTGCCTAAGAGTTTATTACACTCATAACAACATGGGACTTTATATTGAGAATATTGTATTTCTTTATCGTTTGGGAGTCGAATTTTTTTATTTTGAATATGATATTTCTTTAATACCCAGTTTGGTATTATGTGTTCATCATTAAATCTCTTTTCATTTCTTTTTGCGCCACACAAGAAACAAGAATCTCCTAAAGCTATTTCATTAATAAATCTAGTAACACTAATAAAAGCGAGCTTCCCTTCAGGATCAATAATACTTGAATCACTTAATAGTTTGTAACGTTGATGCATTTGATATTTTTGAGTTTAGCAATTATAAAGCTCGATGAGTCTAAGTTCAAACAGCGCAAAAATGTGTTTCAATTAATCGAGGGAACCGACTGGGCGGCCTACTCGATTGTAGGCAGTGCTTCTATAATTTCATTTTTTCTGTCATTCTATTTCTAAAATTGTTCAGTCGCTTATAGTCAAGTTTTGAAAAATCTATTTTGTGTTCGCCAAGTCTGTATGGTGTAACCTGTCTACCATATTTATAACGCCACTTCTCTTCTCGAATAATCGCAGCTATGAAATATAATTCTTCAATTGATAATGATATTCCTTCTCTTAACGTCATTAC
>DUUN01000026.1 GCA_012841535.1 Gallicola sp.
TTACATCAATCAACCAGAGATAAGGGAAGAAGTATGTAAAATTATATTTGAGCATTTGACCAAAGGTTTTTGTCATGTCAGCGATGTCAAGTTGGGAGACAGGTGTGTTTTTAATAAAATAAACAATATGGAAATGGAACAAAGAAAAGAAAGATCATGATAGAGCAGATAAATATAAAAATATTAACGATTATGATTGGAATAAAGCTTGTAGTATGATTTTAGAAACTATAAGTAGAGGAATGGGGTAAAACTTATTATATTGGACAGGAGTGATATTATCGAGAATCAAACAATAAAAATATCTGATTTGCGTAAAGTTAATGGCATAGGCGAAAAAACAATACAAAGAATTAAAGAAACTTTACTCAATAAAAATGATTATGTTAGTCAATATGATCCGAGTATCCATCTAAATATTAATAATATTTATGAAGGTGATTGTTTAGAGTTGATGAATGGAATCCCCGATAAAAGCGTGGATATGATATTATGTGATTTGCCGTATGGAACAACTGCTTGTGTATGGGATTCTGTTATTCCTTTTGAACCATTGTGGGAACAGTATGAAAGGGTTATCAAGGATAATGGTGCGATTGTGTTGTTTGGAAGTCAACCGTTTACAACAAAATTAATTGAAAGTAATTTTGATTTGTTTAGGTATGAATTGATATGGGATAAGACGTTTGGGAGACAACCACAACTAGCTAACATACAACCTATGAAAAGGCATGAAAATGTTTTGGTTTTTGCTAAAAGGGGTTATGGGAAGATAACATACAATCCACAAAAAGAACCTTTAGAAAAACCTTATCACTCAAAAGGGGCGAGCAATAACAACGGTTCAAGAAATGAGCATAAGTTAAGGTTGAAGAAAGTGGCTAAAACTTACACCCACAAAACACCTACAACAATATTGAAATTCAAACCGCCTAGCAATTCTATTACAGTTCATTCAACGCAAAAACCAGTGGAATTATTCGAGTATTTAATCAAGACATATACAAATGAAGGTGAAATCGTATTAGACAATTGTCTTGGTAGTGGTACTACAGTTATAGCAGCAATTAATACAAATAGAAATTACATAGGTATTGAACTAGATGAAAAATATTACAATATCGCAAAAAATAGAATCAATCAATACATAATTAATAAAAATTTAAAAGATAGATATTCGTTGATTACATAAAATCTCCGTTTTAACTACACATGATTAAATAAACAAAGGGGGAATAATTTGGTTGAATTAAATAAATTTTATATTGGGGAATCAGTTAAGTGGATGAGAGACAATCTGCCAGACCAATTCGTAGATTTAACTATTACAAGTCCACCATATGACAATTTAAGAAATTATAAGGGATTTGAATTTGATTATGAAACAATGTTAAAAGAGCTATATAGAGTGACGAAAGATGGTGGTGTAGTAGTTTGGGTAGTAGCAGACTCAGTAGTTAAAAATAGCGAAACTCTAACAAGTTTTAAACAGGCAATATATGCAAAAGAAGATGTTGGTTTTAATGTGCATGACACGATGTTTTATCAGAAAAATAGCTATCCCTTCCCTATGTCTAACAGATATTATCAACAAGTTGAATATATGTTTGTATTTAGTAAGGGAAAACCCAAAACAGTAAACTTATTAAGATGTGATGCACAAGGTAGAAAAAGAAAGTCTACTACTCGAAATCCAGACGGAACAACATCAGAGACTAAATATGAAACTGGACACAAGACTAGAGTGCGTGACAATATATGGTTATGTGATACGGGTTATATGAGAACGACAAAAGACAAAATAGCATACAAGCATCCTGCACAGTTCCCAGAACAATTAGCGAAAGACCATATCTTATCATGGAGTAATGAATGTGATATAGTATTTGACCCAATGTGCGGTGCTGGAACGACCTGCAAAATGGCATGGCTGAATAATCGAAACTTTATAGGGGTAGATATTAGCGAAGAATATATTAACAACATCTGCATTCCAAGATTACAAGAGTATGGTTGGTGATTATATTAAAATCGTCATTTTAGACACATCTAATTAAATGGAGGTTAATAGTGCGACAATTTATAAAAAGATTATTATGTAGACATGAGTGGAAAATGATTAGTAAACCATACCTACGGAACACTGGAATGACCAAGAGGGCGAATTTCAGATGTGTTAAGTGCAATAAGGTTGCTAATAAAGATTTATGGCACGTCAATAGATGGGCTGATTAAAATTTAATAAAGCTCGTATTTTAATTAATATCAAAATTAAA
>DUUN01000261.1 GCA_012841535.1 Gallicola sp.
CCGTCATTGTGATTAAACTTGCGGCCGTAACTGTAACACCATTTAGGAAATATTTTATCTGTTTAATCTTACGTGCTGATTTCCACAAAGGAAACATAAAAAATACTAAAAGTATACCTGGCGGGAAGATGCTTAAACCACCGATTAGACCGGCCAAAAATGAAAAACCTGTACCGGCATAGGATCTTGCTGAAACGAAGGCTGCAAAGCTAAACAGTGGACCCGGAACCGCTTGATCGATAGCATATCCGGAAAGAAAATCGCTCAGTGAAATTAGGGATTGGGTTTGTATTAAGTCTTGGATCATCAATGGAATGACAATTTGACCACCCCCGATTACTGAGTAGCCATAGCGATAAAACGAGGTGTATAAGGTTAACCATAGAGCCGTAATCCAATATCTTAGTAATTCGTTAAATAAAGCCAAACCAAGCACAATAAATAGTATATACCATCTTGGTTTTAAAGAGACTTTGTTTTCAGCCTTTTCCTTTAAATGTGGAAGCAAATAAACAAATCCTCCTATTAGCAACAAAAATGGTACCACCCACATAGAATAGGGAACAAGTAGTAGACCAAGGATAAAAAAGACTACAAACAGAAGCCAATCCTTCCCTTTCTTAAGTACTTTTTGGGAAAGTCGTAAAGCAGCATAGATAATGAAGGCAACTGCAACAGCCGGAAGATAAGTAATGAATGGTTTCCATGCATCGAACTTATCAATTTGGGTAAAAAACACACCGATTAAACTCATTGTAACAATTGCAGGAAAAGCCCAAACTAAAAAAGTTAATAATGCCAGTATCGGACCTCCAACATAGTATCCAATTGCGGTTATCGTTTGTGTGCTGGCAGGACCTGGTACAATCGCATAAAGCCCTATCAATTGTCCTAATTCTTCTTCTGTTAAATATTTTCTTTTCTCAATGAGAATAGATGAAAACACACCGTAATGAGCTTCTGGTCCACCGTATGATCCCAAAGAACAGATGAATACATCTTTAAGAAAAGTGCTCCATTTGATTTTTTTCACATCATCTTCTCCTTGTTAACTTTATCTTAAATTGATTAAACTCAGACATGTATTATAGCATTGTTCTTCATAAAAGCATTAAATAACACTTTTAACACCTAATCCCAAAAATAAAAAAGATTTCCTCACATCTTTATCTCGATTAAAATCTATTGTAAGGAAATCTTTATTATAAGTTTTTATATATCTCGTTCATCTTAGTAAGTTCTCACATAAGTCGTACAGGAAAAAATCGACCGGATGATTTTTGCATGCAATCTAAAAATATAAATTAATAGTTTTTGTAATTGTAATTATTTATTCTTGGTTTTTATGTATTCAGAAAATGAAGAGGCTCCCAACCTTCTCTTTTTTAACAGCATTAAAGCCCAAATATTATTCCCATGTGCTTCTGTAATATAGCCTTCGGCAAATGCATCCATTAATATATCTCCGGTAGTTTTATGCTTTAAATTATAATTGCTGATAAATAAACTTATATCTCTTAAATTATTACTTGCAATGATTCCGTTATACTTCTTTGCAAGCACAATTGCTGCTGCTTCTCCTTTTCCTAAGACTTTCTGACCTACAGCCCTTGAAGTTGTAAGATTTAGAAATAAATTATATTCTCCACTATCAACAGCAATAGTTATGAGACTTGCTTAATTGTTGTTAATTAAATAATCCATTCCCTGTTTTAGATGAGTAATCGTTGGATAGGATAGTTCGTCATACACCGGTTTTGGAATAATTATCTTTCCTGGATAGAGCAAAGTTAATAGGTTTTGTTGATTTACCCACAGGAAAGAGGAAAGACAGTCTGTATCGAAAAAGATAAACTCAGTCATTTAATTCGTCCCCTTCGGATTCATCACCGTAAACTAAATCCGAACGGAATGCTGAAAGCAACAATTCTTCATAGTAACCTGTTGAAATTAGGTCTTTTTGAAAAAGTTCTTCAGCTAATTGGACATAATACCCATAAGTTTTATGTTGCTTATGTTCCGGGTGTGGCTTATAAAGGCTTTCGTCATAACCTAACGTTTTTGCGGAATGTATAACTCCATACCAGAACTGTTCCGCTTGGCGTTTCGTTAAGATATTTTCTTCTATCAATCTAAAC
>DUUN01000592.1 GCA_012841535.1 Gallicola sp.
CTTGTATCGTATCATAAAATGCAAGGTTTATGAAGTAAAAATACTCAATTTCTTGCAGTTATGCAAATTTTATATCGTTTAATTTGCTGATTTTCAGAATAAATATCTATTATTCAGCAGACCCTAATTAATAACGTCCCAATTTAAACGAGACACTAGTGGATCTGCTAAATTATTAATAACAGACAGGTTAAAATCATTTTGTAATAAATAATGAATTAAAAATGATTGTTTAGTTATCTGATAATTTCATTAAATTTCTTGACTGAGACGCAGAAAATCAATTGTATTAACGTGATTGTAATAACCGTCTGCCTTATTAGTTACCTTTTTTTCTTATTATCACACCCATATTTGATTAATATTTATTAAATATATTTCAAATAATTTCGTGTCAAAATTGTTACTCATTTTGTTGATATAATAAAAATATTATTTTCAACTTTAAAGCATTTATTGCAGATTCATATCTGAAAGGTATAAAAATCACAGATTTGCCTTTAATCTGTAATAATTAACATGCTATTTCTCCAGTGCTTTTATTTTTGATAATAGAATTGAGACCTATTATGTTGGTTTTTTTTACAACATTACGTAAAATAAAACTATTTCGTATTTAACGATTGAGAACTTTTCAATGGTCTACTATTAAAATATCTGAGGAGACTGAATAGCAAAAACATTGCTATAATACCATTATTAAATAGAAAAGATGGAGAACTCATAGTCCACATTCCTAGATAAACAATGAAGAAAGAATAAAATAACAAATATAATCGACTTCGTGATCTCTTAAAATAATAGTAAATATATTGATAAATTAGTCCTAGGAAAAATGGATATACTGTAACACCAAGATAAGACCAATTAAACCATGCAGAACCCCATATACATGGAGGGCCTGTACCACTATAATTTCCATATGCAATAAAATATACGATTCTGTCAACAGACAAATAATCAGTCTTTCCAGGTAAAATATCTGCTATCATCATTAACCAATCATATCCCCAAGCTGTTTGTTGTGTCTGAATATAATTAAATGCACTTAGTGCTGAGGTTGAATTTATACTTACAATTCGCTCAAAAATTGATTTCACTGCACCAATAAAAATAGAGTTTTCCTCTTCTGAAACTCGGTTATTAGCAATCGTCAATATAATTAAAAACAAGAAAGATGTGGAAACGAATAAGATAAAAGTTTTTTTGTTTATTTTCAAAAAACTGTTGTAATGCAATTTATACATAAATATTACAATGAAAACTAAAACAAAGACAAATGCATTGCGTTGCCCTGTTCCTAATAAGAAAATAACTGTGAAAGGCAAGATAATCTTTGCGAATCTTCTATATTTTTTACTAGGTTCTGCTAAAAGTAAGAATATATTTAGCACTGGCAAGATCACTGTACGAAATTGATAAATATAGCCTGTTCCCGGGATATTAAAAAAGGACATTCTTTCATCTCTATATGTATTACTACTGGAACTAAAGAAATCATTTAGCGCACTAATAAATACATTAACTCCAGCATAGGTATAAAACCATGTACTGAGTATTAATGATAATAAAATAAAAAATAATATAATATTATATTGACGATGATTTGTTGTATAATAGTTAACATTGATTACGTTATTACTAACAAAATTCTTCCTTTTGATTTGATGTATAATGTCTTGCATTACAACACCAGAAATAAAGAAAATCATTGATGAAAGATAAATAACTATCAAAGTATTTCCATTTTCAGTATTTGATTTTGGTGAAGTTATTATGCCAGTAAACATAACTATCTGCATTACCATAAAAACGAATGCAGGAGTAATCCTATTTTTTCGGTAATAATTATAGACATATATACCATATATCAAATAAAACAAGATAATAATTAAAGTCAAATTTCCCATTTATACCAACCTTTTTAGGTTACTAGTAATAGCTAAATTGTACTTATTACTAAAAAAATTATATTAGTTTATTTTAAAACAGTATTAAAAAATATATCTGATAAGAGCTTTATTATCCTTTCACACGCCAGCCCATCCCCGTAAGGATTATTGGCTTGCGCCATTGAACTATAATAGTCCTCGTTATCTAATAAAAGTGAAACTTCAGATACAATTAAGTTGTAATTAGTACCTACCAACTTCACAGTGCCGGCATCAACCGCTTCAGGGCGTTCGGTTGTATCACGCATCACCAGTACAGGTTTACCCAGACCGGGGGCTTCTTCCTGAATGCCACCACTGTCGGTAAGTACCAGCGTGCTTTGTTCCATAAGGAAAACAAAAGGTAGATATTCCAACGGCTCAA
>DUUN01000377.1 GCA_012841535.1 Gallicola sp.
CAGATGAAGTGTTTGATGCGGTAATTTTAGCCGTGGCGCACAACGAGTTTAAGAGTCTTGATTTGAAGCAGATTACCAACGGTGTGTGCGTAATATATGATGTGAAGGGTATATTGAGTGAAGAGGTTATTGATGGGAAGTTGTAGGAAATAGATAAATATTTCTTTTTAAGCAAACCACATATTTTTATTTAAACGACTAGAATTTGGAAGAAACCACACCCACATCTACATCATCGCAGAATAACAGGCGTATTGCAAAAAATACGTTGATGTTGTATTTCAGGATGATACTGACCATGATTGTCAGTTTGTATACTTCGCGTGTAATCCTAAATACACTTGGTGTAGAGGACTATGGCATATATAATGTAGTAGGTGGTGTAGTAACGATGTTTGCATTTTTCAATAGTGCAATGTCATCAGCAACTCAAAGATTTCTTTCTTTCGAAATAGGTAAAGGTGATTTTGTACAGCTTAGAAAAACCTTTAATGCAACTCAAATTATACATATTGGTATTGCAGTACTTATATTTATTTTAGCTGAAACAGTTGGTTTATGGTTTGTTAAAACCTATTTAGTTATACCTCCTGAAAGATTACAATCAGCCATTTGGGTTTATCATTTCTCTGTTTTATCATTCATGGTTTCAATAATACAGGTGCCTTATAATGCAACAATTATTGCACATGAGCGAATGAACGTTTATGCCTATGTAAGTATAATTGAAGTCTCTCTTAAGCTTTTAATCGTGTTCATGCTAACTTGGATAACATATGACAAACTAAAATTGTACGGAATCTTACATTTCGGAGTAGTATTTATTATCGCAGCAATCTATAGAGTTTATACACGTAGTAATTTTGAAGAATCGAAATTTGAATTAGTTAAGGATCAAAAACTATACAAGACACTTATCAGTTATTCCGGATGGAGTCTGTTTGGAAATATTGCTGGTGTTGCACAAGGTCAAGGTGTTAATTTTATATTGAATATTTTCTTTGGACCAGTTCTCAATGCTGCTAGGGGCATAGCAATACAGGTACAAAGCGCACTACAAGCTTTTGTTAGTAATTTCCAAATAGCTGTCAATCCACAAATAATTAAATATTATTCTGCAGATAATAAGGATTATCTGCTATCCTTAGTTATAAGAAGTTCGAAGTTGTCCTTTTATCTGTTTTTTTCTCTTTCACTTCCAATATTATTAGAAGTAGATTTGATACTGAAATTATGGTTGAATATTGTACCTGATTTTGCAGTTATTTTCACAAAACTAGTGTTAATATCAATACTTATCTCTTGTATATCAGGACCTTTGCAAACCTTAGTGCAAGCGACTGGAAAAATAAGGAACTATCAAATAATAATTAGCTTTTTATTACTTCTTATTCTTCCATTATCTTACATCTTTTTAAAAAATGGATATCCACCAGAAATAACTTTATATATCACTATTGTTATCGAACTTTTTGCATTACTTTTCCGATTATTACTACTGAAGAAATTAATTAACTTCCCTTTATTTATATATCTTAAGGAAGTGCTTGCAAAGAATATTCTGATAGTAATTTTAGCATTATTACTAACAACTCCATTTGTCATATATTTTGAAAGTAGTAATATAAGACTCGTTTTTATGTTTTTATTTTCTTTGTGTGTCAATTTTACATTGATATATCATATTGGTCTTGTAAAAAATGAAAGAAACTTTATAAAAAATTTTTTTCGAAAATTTTTTATTGATTTAACAAACAAACAGTAACTTTTCTCTGGTTTTTCTTACTTCATTTTACTAAAGCATTTGAAATTAATTTATGGAGAACAAAATATTTTTAGGTTGGGCCCATTCTAATATACCAACTGGTATGAACTTTGGGGATGAGTTATCTCCTTATATAGTAAAAAGGATAACTAATAAAAATATTTATTATGTGCCTGTATTAAAAAATCGTTTCCATTTACTTTTAATTATTGCAAAAAGATTTGTTACTTTCAAGTTTAAGGATGTATTTAATTTAATTCAAATCTTATTTGGGAAGAAATATTATTTAGTAGTTGGGAGTATAATTGAATTTTATACATTAAGTGGAGCAGTCGTTTGGGGGGCAGGCTGCATTGACTCAACATCAAATGTTGGGAAAAAAAAATATTTCGCAGTAAGGGGGCCTTTCACAAGAAGAGTTCTTATGGATAAGGGTGAGATAGTTCCGATGGTTTTTGGTGATCCTGCACTAGTTTTGAGAAAATTATATGATAAAGAAATCGACAAAAAGTATAAAGTTGGTGTAATCCCACATGTTATTAATGTTCAAGAAATAAAAGATGCCTCGTCTTTTGAAACAATAAATATTATTGATCTTAGATCGAATTCTATCGAGTCAATTATTGATCAAATCAGATCATGTGAATTCATATTTACTGAATCTTTGCATGGTTTGATCGTAGCGCATGTATATTCTATACCAGCTATATGGTCCAATATTGGGACTAATAAGTTAATTGGTGATAATATAAAATTTAAAGATTATTTTGCTAGTGTCGAGATTGATTATTATAATCCAATAAATATTATCATAGATGACAAATTAATAATTAAATCCCTTACACTGCAAACCGATTATTATAATCGTTTATTACCGGATGATCAAATATTGGAAGAAATTTCTGAAAATTTAATGAATAACATACCATTCTGATGAACAGTCTGAAAACAAAGAACAATAGTATTTATATAATCTTATATGTTCTACTAATTATTTCTAACTATATAAATCAGTCTATTAATATTAATCTAAACCTTTTTATATCATTACAATTAGGAATAACATATTTTATATTTGGGAGTTTATACATAAAAAAATCCAATAAGTTTGATAATTATTTCATATTTTATTCTGTATATTTAATCTTTCTATTAATATATGGGATTATTGTCAATAATTATACTTCATTTATACTTGCAGATATATTGAGTTTTTTTAGTTTTTTAATCATAGTAATATCATCAACATTCAAATCTAAAACAGAATTTTACACAGTAATATTACCAACTTTAGGGGTTTATATAAATATCATCTCCTTTATATTTGTTTTTATCTATATAGCTCAAAATGGGCTATCTGTTGCATCAATGACTGAAGGTAGAAATATAGAGATAATATCTGGAGTAGCAATGTCCCCAAAATATTTATTATTTAATTCTCTTTTTTTATACCCACTTGTCTTCTATACTAAAGTTCGTTGGCATCGACTTATTTATCATATAAGCATAATAATGTTTATACTATTAAGTTTAGCAATGGCTTCAAGAGGTACTTTGATTATTGGTATAGTTGTATTGTTATTGTCACTATTTAATAATCGAACAAAAAGAATATCTTTTATAAATATATTTGTTTCATTAGTGATAGTTTTTGTTTTATTTTGGGCATTGTATCAAATACCTAAGGTTAGATCAGCTACAGATTTCACTATCACACGATTTGATAACTCTTTGACATCAAGCAGGTCAGAGGAAGCAAATGAAATCTTTAATAGTTTAACGCCTATTGAAAGAATATTTGGAAAAGGACTTGGAGCTTCAAATAAAACTTGGATATTTATTGATACGCCTTATGGGGTCAATAATGCACATTTTGGGTGGATATATTTGATATTGAAAGGTGGAGTTCTCTTTCTGGTTTTTATTTATAGCAAGATCATCTTAAGTTGTATAAAATTATTTAGACACAAATATTTAAGAGCTTATGCGATAGTTTTACTAGCTTTTCTCTTATTAGAAATATCTCACACCAGTTTTAATTCATTTTATAAATTAAATTTAATGTTCCTATCAATTTCTGCTTCAAGCGTTTTGAATAGAAACTATAGAAAATAAGTTGTTATATAATTGAGTTAGTAATGAACAATTTTCCAAAGATCAAGATTCTTCATTTGAATGTCTCAGACACTTCAGGTGGTTCATCAATTGCAGCAAGAAGGTTAAATGAAATAATGTCCACTAGTCCTAAGTTGTCATCCAAATTATTAGTAATACATAAAAATACTAATATAGATAACATTATTTCAGCAAGTAAAATAACTAAACTTATAACTAGGTTATCTAATTATTTAAATAATCTTTTATGTAAATATAAAATAATTGATGGATCCTTTAGTTTTGGGATTTTTGGATCAAAATTTATTAACAAATGTCTTGTTGAAGAAGCTGATATTATTTACTTGCATTGGACAAATGGTGGTATGTTGTCATTAGATGGAATTAATAAAATTATTTTAAAGAATAAACCTACTGTTTTATTTAACCATGACATGTGGTATTTTACTGGTGGTTGTCATCAAAGTTTTAATTGCAAAAAGTACCAAACAGAATGTAGAGAGTGCCCTTTTTTTACAAATACTATACTACAAAACATAATTAAAAAAAATCACATGAAGAAAATTAACATGTTTAGTAATAAAAATGTCTATTTGATTTCTCCAAGTGAGTTATTTTTTAAAATGTGTATGTCAAGTAGTATTGCAATCAAGAACAATATATTTCAAATTGCCAATATTCTAGATACAGATAAATATTCACCAGAAGTGATTATTTCTAACAATAAAAAAGTTAAAGTATTATATGGTGCTATGGGTGGGCCAAAAAATCCATACAAAGGATGGTTAGATTTTATGTACTTTGCAAAAACGGTCAACAAAAAATATGAAAACAGAATTGAATTTGGTGTATTTGGATATAACTTCTCCGTAGATGAATTAAAGTCTTTTAATTTGACAATACAAAGCTATGGTATTGTAAATGATGAGGATGAATTGATTAGTATTTACAGAAATCATGATGTTTTCTTATTTCCTTCTAATCAAGAATCTTTTGGACAAACATTGTTTGAAGCTATGAGTTGTGGTTTAGTCCCTATCAGTTATGAGGTTGGGGCTGCACCTGAATTAATTGATGATTCAAAAAATGGTTATTTAGTCAAAACAGGTGATAAAGAGTCTTTAGTTGATGCATTTGATAAATTAATGAGTAGAAATATTGGTAACTTAAAACAGAATGCCCGAAGAAAAATTATTGATAATTTCTCCAAAGATATTTTAATTTCCTTGCATTTAAATATGATATTTAACTTGTATAACAATACTAAAAAGAATAATTGAAATATAGTTAATTATGTTATCAAGGAAACAACTAAAAGTTATTTGGGTGGGTCCTATTGTAGGTCCTAGTCATTTATCTAAATATAAAGCTGTTAGTCCGGCTGCAAATAAGTGGCAAATGAATTTTATCACTTCTTTGATGAAGCAAGGAATACAAGTTATAAATGTTTCTTATTTGCCTGAACAAATATTTCCAAAAGGTAGATTGTTTCCTTATTATAAACAACATAATGATTCCATCTTCAGTATTCAATCAAAATATATTAATTTACCAAAACTGAAAAATGTGACTTTGGGTGCAAACATATTCAAAGAAATTTCTAAGCACAATGACTCAGAGGTTGTAATAACATATAATAATTATATACCTCATACAAAAGCGGCGAGTTTAGCAAAGAAAAAATACAACATGAAATGGGTAAATATAGTTGCAGACGACAATTTTGTTGAAGGACCCGATTTGACACTGTTTTTATCATACGGTTATTTTCTTAAATCAGAAATATCTCCGAAAATGCACATTGATGGAGGTTTATACCCGTTAACCAAAGATGATTATAAACCAAAGAGAAGTGTGATTTTATTTTCGGGAGCTCTCAACAAATGGACAGGTATAGAAGAGTTTGCAGAACAATTTTTAAAATTAGATCAACGTCAATTTGAATTACATATTTATGGTAAAGGTGATTCCATATTATTAAGGAAGCTATCTGCAAGTGACAGAATAAAACTTAAAGGCTTTGTTTCGGATGAAGAATTAGAAAAGAGCATGCAAGAGTGTTTTGCTTTTGTAAATCCAAGACCAATTGATATCCCTGGAGGTGAAAATAATTTTCCTTCGAAATTACTAGAATATTTAAGATATGGCAAACCTGTTATTAGTACAAAAACTGCCGGTATAGCGCCATATTATGATAATGTATTATATTATTATGATCCACTTGACACTAGTTCTCTTGTGTCAACAATAAACAAGCTAAGCAATTTAGATGATAATGATATGAAACTCCATAGACATAATATTGAAAAATTATATTCTAATCATAATTGGAATTCAATATCTGATTCATTTCTAAAAAAAATAAAATCATTATGGTTCAAGGAATGAATTTTATCTTCTGGCAAAATATTCTCAGTCCACATCAAATTGATTTCTTACATTCATTATCAAAAAGATATTCAGTTACGTTGGTGGTTGAGACTATTCAGGATGAATATAGAAAAAAAGATGGATGGGAAATACCCAATATTGGTTCAATTGATGTGATTGTAAATCCTTCAAACGATGAAATTGTAAAGCTATTTAAAAACAAGGAAGATATTCACGTTTTCTCCGGTATTAGTGCATATCCGATTGTATATAGAGGATTCAAGAAAGCTATTAAAAATAAATCACGGATAGGAATTTTTTCTGAACCAATTAATTTCTCTGGTTTCAAAGGATTTTTAAAACTCTTAAGGGGTAAATATCAATGTATAAGGTTTAATAAAAATATTGATTTTATTGCAGCTACTGGTGATTTAGGAGTTCAGACATACAAGAAGTTTGGATATTCTGTTAATAAGATATTTCAGTGGGGTTATTTTATTAATTTAACGGAAAACGATAAAACGAATATTGAGAAAAACAATCATTTAATTTTTGCAGGTAATTTAAATCATAACAAACAAATATTCCCCTTAGTTAAAGTGTTTATAGAAAATAAGGGTTATCGTTTCTCATCATTTAATATTCTTGGGAATGGTCCATTAAGCGGATTTCTTAATAAATACATAATTAATAGAAATTATTCTGATAGAATAAAACTTCATGGAAGATTGGTATCAGAAGATACACATAAACTAATTGCTAAATCATCTCTGCTTGTTTTGCCTTCCTTGTCAGATGGATGGGGAGTTGTTGTAAACGAAGCTTTGTTAAGTGGGACACCTGTAATTGCGAGTTCAAATGTTGGAGCGAGTGTTTTGTTAAAGGAGAATCGTGGAGATATTTTTGAGGTAGGAAATTTAAAACAGTTAGACCATTTATTGTATAAATGGTCAAATAAGATAATGTCAAAAGAAGATTATGATTCAATACAGAATTGGGCAAAAAAATCAATTTCTCCAGAAATAGCTACTGATTATTTCTTGAAAATTATTGATTATTCATACGGAGCTAAAAAAGAAAAACCTGAAGCCCCATGGATAAGATAATATAATAGATACAATTTCTTTCAAAAGATATGAGTTTTTTATTTAGTTCTACATATGACAAAAAAAGCATTAATCTCAGGTATCACCGGTCAGGATGGTTCCTATCTGGCAGAGTTTCTACTTGAAAAAGGATATGAAGTACATGGACTGCTGCGTCGGTCATCGTCGTTTAATACGGGTAGGATTGAACATCTTTACCTGGATGAGTGGGTGCGCGATATGCACCAGAAGCGTTTGATCAATCTGCACTATGCAGATATGACGGATTCCAGTTCCTTGATACGGGTGATACAGAATATTCAACCGGACGAGATTTACAACCTGGCAGCACAGAGTCATGTGAAGGTGAGCTTTGATGTGCCGGAATATACAGCCGAGACAGATGCGGTGGGTACACTGCGTCTGCTGGAGGCGGTACGTATTTTGGGTCTGGAGAAGAGTACCCGCATATACCAGGCTTCCACTTCAGAACTGTTCGGATTGGTGCAGGAGGTACCGCAGAAGGAGACGACTCCTTTTTACCCGCGCAGTCCTTATGGAGTGGCCAAATTATACGGTTTCTGGATCACAAAGAACTACCGTGAGTCGTACGGCATGTATGCTGTGAATGGGATTCTCTTCAATCACGAGAGTGAACGACGGGGTGAGACTTTCGTTACCCGGAAGATCTCCATCGCCGCTGCAAGAATTGCACAGGGGATGCAGGATAAGCTTTACCTCGGTAACCTGGATGCAATGCGTGACTGGGGTTATGCAAAGGATTACGTGGAATGCATGTGGATGATTCTGCAGCACCCGGAACCGGAGGACTTTGTGATTGCCACGGGTGAGATGCATTCCGTACGTGAGTTTTGTACACTGG
>DUUN01000193.1 GCA_012841535.1 Gallicola sp.
ATAACCAGAGTTTTCTGTTTCCCAGTCTTTGATTGCAGAATTAATGGTAAAATAATCATCCACATCCAACATTTCTAAAATATCATAATCAACATCACTTGTGAATAAATTATAAACCTTAACATTATTCGCAATGCTTTTAAGACCGTTCCAACTGTTTAGAGTATAATATACATAATGATTTTTTAAAAAATTAAACATTTCCCTATTACTATTTTTGTTAACTTTTTTATAAAACTTTCTTTTAATCTTATTTTCCATTTTTCATTCTTTTCTCCTTTTCCATTACCATTCTTGAATTAATCTTTCTACTTTTTTCAATAATTTTTTTGCTTTTGTTTCCATTTTATTTACCTACCATTTCTATTAAATTATTATCACCTGATGATACATTGTTTTCTTGATACAATTCGTACCAATTATCAAATATTTCCTCAACATTATCTTGTAATTCTTTTTCTAATTGATATTCTGAACAACTATCTAAATTACCATAAACATCAATTCTTACATAATCATCCATATACTCATAACTTCCATAACATACTGCCCTTACTGCTTCATCTACTCTATTTTGATAAAATATTTCAAAAAATTCTTCACCATTTTCCCAATAATAATAATCCTCTAAACTCCCATCATAAACATTACATTCACTAACTAATTCTTTTAAAGTGTCTGTATTTTCTTTTAAATACTCTAATATTTTTTCTTTTTTATTCATTTTTTCCTCTTTTCTCTATCCCTAAAAGGGATGCTTTTTTTTATCAGAAGCATAACCTTTATTTTTTTAGCAAAGCATTTCATCTAATTCTTTTAAAATATTGTTAACTCTATTTTTATATGTTATATTATTTTTAAAATATCCATCATATTTTTCACAAAAATTGTATAGTTCATAATCAATTTCTTTTATTATTGTTATTAATTGTTCTTTAGTTAAATTATAACCTTCATTACTAATAAAATCATAAATTCCTTTTTCTCTAATTCCTTTTAAAATATCTTTTTTTTCCATTTTCATTTTTTCCTTTTCTTTTCCCTTTTAGGGATTGCTTTTTGTTCTGAAGCATAACAGATTTTTTTAATCTAAATTATCTAATATATATTCCAGCTCTTCAATAAAATCAATATAAGCATGATATAACTTATCGCCATAGTCTAAATTGTTTTTTTTGATTGCATCTTTATATGAGTCAATCATATTTATGATTGCTTCTTTAATCGTGCGGTTATACATTTTTTTACCTCCTATTTCTTTTTATTTTTTTTTATAAGGTATAAGGTATAAGGTATAAGGTATAAGGTATAAGGTATAAGGTATAAGGTATAAGGTATAAGTATTCCTATATTTATTTTCCTCTTCTTTTTTTCCCTAAAAGGGATTGCTTTTTGTAGTGAAGCATAACACTTTTTATTTTTTAATACTTTGCAACGCCTAACTCTTCCATTTGTTCAATGTTTCTGTATCCTGTTCTGGCATATATAACATCATTTAATGTTTCTATATTATAACCGTTTATGCTAGTTATTAACTCAAGTTCTTTTTCTGTTGCTATTCCTAATTCAATAATGCTATCCCAAATTTTTTCTAATTCCATTTTTTTCCTCCTATTCTTTTTTTAAACTGTTATTTACAGTATCTCCAAAGTTTCCCGTTGTCATAAAATTCAACGCCTAGATTTTTTAATTCAATTATTAATTGTTTTTTATTTGTTTTATCAAGTTCTGGAAACATACTATATAATACAATAGCATCTCTATAAACTCCATAATTATATTGTTTTTTTAATTTGCTAGTTATACACTTAGCAACATCTTTTAAGTAAAGCTCCCATTCTTTAAACTCTTCAAGTGTGTATCCTTGTTTGTGCATTTCTCTAGAATAGTTAA
>DUUN01000343.1 GCA_012841535.1 Gallicola sp.
TCTTGCTTGAAACCGAACAAATATTGCGAGTATGGCTTAAAATCGTCCCCGACTATACTGTCATCTTCACCCGCTTGGTGATCATCAATGTCTTGATCGATTGTATTTCCGGACCGCTGATGACTGCCGCACAAGCTTCAGGGAAAATAAAACTTTATCAAAGTGTGGTAGGTGGATTATTGATTTTGAACCTGCCTATTTCGTATCTTTTTTTAAAATTCGGATTTCAACCGCAAGTTACCATCTTTGTAAGTATAGGTATATCGATATTAGCGTTAATGCTTAGATTATTAATTTTGAGAAATCTCGTAAAACTTAAAATTGAGAATTTCTTTTATCAGGTAATATTAAAAATAACAATTGTGGGCATCTTTGCTGTTATTATCCCATTACTGTTTTCAATATTTATGGATATATCGATTCATAGATTTATTATCGTTATATTAACTTCCATAATTAGTTCTTTAAGTGTAATTTTCCTTTTAGGCTTGAGTAACGATGAAAAAAATTACTTCGTTAATGGATTAAAAAAATTGAAAGCTCATATTATCCAGTGAAAACAAATAATAATTCAATCAAAAAATGAACAAAGATGATCGGAGAATATGCAGTTGTATAGTTAATAATAAACATTTACGATAAAACTCAAATATAAACAATATACATTGATTAAAGGAATATGAATAATATTTCAGTAATTAAAAACTGCTATGGCTGTGGCGTCTGTGCTATTGCATGTCCTAAAAAAATAATTGAAATGAAGCTTAATAAAGAAGGTTTTTATGAACCTTTTATTAATAATATTAATGCTTGTAATGAATGTAGATTGTGTTTAGATGTATGTTCTTTCACTCACAATGACTTATCTTTAAAACAACAAAATCAAATTGCCGGATATGCTGCTTGGAGCAAGGATGAAAATATAAGATATCAATGCTCTTCGGGTGGGGTAAGTTTTGAAATCGGAAAATATTTAATTAATCAAGGTTATCAAGCGATAGGAGTCAGGTATAATACGGAAAAAAATATTGCGGAACATTATTTAGCAAAAACCATTGAAGAGTTTGCTGAAAGTATAGGTTCAAAATATATTCAAAGTTCCACCATTAATGGATTCGCAAATATTAATAAAAACGATAAATTCTTAATTACAGGAACGCCTTGTCAAATAGATTCAATCAGAAGATACATAAAAAAATTCAATATCGAAGAAAATTTTATTTTAATAGATTTTTTTTGTCATGGGGTTCCATCAATGTTAATGTGGAACAAATATTTAAACCAAGTTCAAAAAAAAATAGATCAAATTGGATCTATTTACTGGCGAAATAAACAAGATGGATGGCATGATTCATGGGTTATTGCTATAAGCGATAAAAATGCAATGCTTAATTTGGAAAACATGAAAAATCAAAAATTCATCTTTTATTCTAAAAAAAGCAAGGGGGATACTTTTTATAGGTTTTTTTTAGGTCATTATTGCTTAGGTGAGCAATGCCATAATAATTGTAAATATAAACAATACCAATCATCGGCAGATATTAGGATTGGAGATTTATGGAGCAAATTATATGAAAATAATCAGGATGGTGTAAGTAGTGTTTTAACAATAACAAAAAGAGGAAATGAATTAATAAAATCAATTGCGACGCTTCAACTTATAGAACTTGATGTTGATACAATTACTGAAGGACAAATGAAAACATGCCCAAAAATACCCATAAGTCGTTCAGTGGCTATGTTTTTATTAAAAAGTAAACTACCTTTAAAATATATTGCTTTTATATGTAAATCTGTAGAATATTTTACTAAAATATTTAAACATCCAAATTTATGAGGAAACTAAAAGTGGGTATAATAACCATGCATAGAGTAGTGAATTATGGTTCCTTTTTACAAGCATATGCTACACAAAAAATAATTGAAAATTTAGGACATGACTGCGAAATAATTGATTACGTTTTCCCCAACAAATGGCATTACGAGCATGGATTGAAGAAAAATAAACAAATAAAAAGCATGCTATCAAAATTTCTTGGTTCTTTTTTGTATTACGCACAGCCTACAAAACAACAAAAAATCATGACCTCCGTTAATAAACATTTGAAATTATCGCGAACATATAAATCACCCGAAGAAATACATAAAAATCCCCCAAAATATGACGTATATTGTACAGGTAGCGACCAAACATGGAATCCTAAACACATGAAAGGTGATAGTACTTTTATGCTATCTTTTGCACCAATTCATTCAAGAAAAATTTCTTTCTCGGCAAGTCTGGGTTGTTCTAATATTGATGATAAATACAAATCAATTTACAAGAAATATCTGAGTCAATATAACAGCATTTCAATACGTGAAGCCAATGGCCTTAATTTAATTAAAGAATTGTCAGGTAAAGAAGCAACAGTTACATTAGATCCTACTTTATTACTAAATAAGAAACAGTGGTTGGAAATAGTAACAAAACACAATATTTTTACCAAAAAAAATTATATTTTATTCTATCCTATGTATCACTCGTTTGATCCTCGTCCATATATTTATGAACTATTAAAAATGCTTCAGGATAAAACAAAATATGATGTTTTTACATTTGAAAGATTGCCCAAAAATTTAAATATTAAGAACGTATTTGTAGGCAATTGTGACGTTGATGATTTTCTCCAACTATTTCTTAATGCTTCTTTTGTCGTTACAAATTCATTTCATGGCACAGCATTCGCTTTAAATTTTGGAATCCCTTTATATTCAATTATTAAAAAAGATAATGATCCTGATGATAGACAAATAAATTTATTAAAATACCTAAATATCGAACATTGTGCAGTCCCATTAGAGAAAAATTTTAATGAGATAATGCCTTATTATGATATTAAAAATCAACAAGAAAAATTATCTCAATTAAGAGAAATATCGATTAATTATTTGAATAGGGCTTTGATATCAAATTAATTAAGCATTTATATACTAATGTCATCATTAAAGAAACATAAAGGTTATAATCAGAAAAATAAACGATGAAAAAGATTCTCATAATAAATAAATCTCAATTCGGGTATCATACTGATTATTATAAATATTGCGAATATCTGAGAGATGAGTTTGATGTTACTTATCTTTGTTTTGATGGCGGACGAAAAAAACTACAAATGGAAAATGTAAATATAAAATACGTTTCTAACAAAGGGATAAAACTTATTCGAGGAATACGGTTTATCATTAATGCATTTTCCCAAGTACTAACATTCAATGGGATTATATTTATTCATTATTTTGAAAACTGTCAACTATTAAAGATCCTTCTCCCCTGGAAAAAGATGATTTTGGATATTAGGTCTTTATCTATTAGTCCTAATGAAAGAAAAAGAATTAGGGATGACAAAAAACTTCAAAAGGCAAGCACACGTTTTAATTTTACCACTATTATTTCAGAAGAACTTCGTAAAAAAATTGGTTTGGATAATAAAAAAACCGCAATTTTACCACTTGGATCCGATATAATATCAAAAACAAATAAAGATTTCTTTCAGCTAAATTTATTGTATGTCGGCTCTTTAGATGGAAGAAACATTCAGCAGACAATTGAAGGTCTCTCAATTTTTCTAAAACGAAATCCTGAAATTACTCATATTGCCTATCATATAGTGGGAGATGGAAAACAATTGCCTGAATTAAAAAAAATGGTTAGCGAAAAAGAACTGAATAATGTAATTTCACTACATGGCAGAATACCGCATTTTGAACTGCAACCATTTTTTGACAAATGTAATATTGGAGTTTCGTATATCCCTATGACAGAATATTATGAATTTCAACCCCCAACCAAAACATTCGAATATATCTTATCAGGAATGGTCTGTATCGCTACGAATACTTACGAAA
>DUUN01000530.1 GCA_012841535.1 Gallicola sp.
ACTTCATTCCTGAAAGTTATTTCTTGATTATATTTTTCTTTTAAATTCTTTACAATGGCGTTATTTATACTTTGTCTTACGTCCTCTTCCGTGACATTCTCTTCTTGTAAAATTCTTAATTGTAATGCTGTAATTATATTATTCATTTACAGTCCTCCTCTTTTGTACTATTATAACTTGACTGCCCACAAAACTCAATAGTGAACAGAAACTTTAGAAACTTCATTTAATATTTTATACCAATAACTTCTAGATATTTTAAGTTGAGTTTTTCTATTGTGATAATAATCATCTATTACTTCTTTTTGAACATCCGTTAATCCATCTCTAAATCGTTTATATTCTTTCTTTAATTGTTTTAAGGACTTAATCTCATCTTCCACATCACTAATCTTAAAAGTCCAATATAAGAGCCTTTTATCACCGGAAGGATTGTTGCTTTTAATATAAACATCAAATGAGGGACTATTATATCCAATAAGCATCGCGTTATAATATTCTAAGTCGTCTTCAAGTTTAGCTAGTTGGTCATCTGCATTTCTAACTTTTTTAATCCAATTATAAAAAGAACTGTTTAAAGATGTCTTCTTTGCTTTCATTTCTATTAGCTCTCCTATCCAACATTTCTAAAATCTTATAAAGTGATTCTTCAAAGAAGGCGTATTTGTTTTCAATAACAACTCCTTCTTTTTTACTGTATTTCATTAAATAATCAACAACGCTTAAAACATCATCAAAATTAAAAGCATCTACTGCTTCATCAAATAATTTATTGTATTTTAAGATCTCTAAAGAATCACTTTCAATGTATTTGTTTTTTATCAAAGAATTAGTTAAAAAGTTTGCAGAGGGAACTTGAAAAGTTCCTTTATCATTTATCTTTTTATCATTACTTTTCTTTACTTTACTTTCCTTTGTGTGCTTATTGTTAACAGTATCATCATTAATGCTATCAACAACTTCATTATTGTTAACATTAACTTCATTGTTGCTATCATTAACTAAGTTATTGCTGACATCATGTAAACCATAATTATTATTAAAAGCATTCAGCTCTTTCATTTCTTTTTTAGTTAATAACCAGTAAGAATTAATGTCGATTTTCTTTCGTCTTTTAGTCGATAATATAAACTGTCTTTGAATAGACTTTGAAGTTAAAATTCCTTTATACAATAAGCTCTTTTCTAATAGATCTAACTCACCTAAAAAAAGGATAATTTATTCTATCAGATTATCCTTGCCGCTTACGGACGTTCCAATTAATCTAACTAATTGCTTTGCTACTGCTGGCACTGTTTTTTCAATATAATAACCGTTACGGTAAATTAAAGTTAAAAGTCTTATATAAATTATTTCACCTAGATATCCATACTTGAAGTTTAACTCCTTAATTTTTGCACCATCAAAAATATCGACATCAATCGGGAAATAATCCAGGCCTTGTTTAAACGGTCTTGCCATTTTTACACGTCCTTTTTATTGTGTATTAAAACATACACCAAACGACTAATAAGATAGTTATTTATTGTATGTTCTATTACTATTAAATTCCCGTTCACGAGTGTTATCGGGTAATGTGTTAATTGCTTCTTGAACCACTTTCTAAGAAGTTTATTAATGAAGTTCTGGATACTCGATAAGCATTATCCATTAGGTAACCTTTGAGCTTCCCGCTTCTTATATATCTTAGAATTATGGCTCTGTTTACTTTTAGAATTTCCATTAATTCTTTAACAGTAAATAACTCTTTTTCTTTTGGTATATCTTTTTCAAACATAATTTTTTAAGATCCTTTCAATAAATGTTCTCCCAGATTTATAAACAAATGTTCGTCTTTGAATTATTGTTTGACCTTTTACTACTACTTTTGTTTCTACTACTCTAAACATAATTTTGTCTAAATATTCTTGTGTTGGAATGTTATCTGAGTTAAGGATTCCTTTATCTCTTAAGATTTTATAAAATTGGCTTCTTTCGATTTTCCTGTATTTAATAACATCTAAAACTTTATCAATATCAACTGCGTTTTTAGTTCCCATTAAATCATCAAACATTTTAAGCTTTGTTTGATTTAATTTGACTGTTGTTTCTAAAACATTATTTTTAACTTTTAAGTCATCAAATTCATCTAATAATTTAACTGAATTTAAACAAACTAGGCTCAACCAAGATATAAAATGGAGCATAACAATCTTTTAACCAAAGCCAGTAAATGCTGGTTTTTTTTAATAAATAACAAAAATATTAATACTCTCGAATACCGTCCAAATGAAAACAACAAAAAAATACCGAAATATGTCGAATACCGTCCAAATGCTAAATTACTTATTATAACAATTTCATTATATTTCGAGTAGCGTTCAAATGCAAATCACTAAAAAACACTAAAATATCTAGAATACCGTTCAAACTCTAATGTGACATTTTAGTATTAGAGTTATTTAATATTATGAAATATTTTCTTTTTGAATTCAAATTACACTGAATAAATTAAAAAATAGCCTAAAACCGGCTATTATTAAAGAAAAATGCCCGCATTTTTGCGAGCATTAATTAATTCCATGATGGCGATGCAGGCAGGATTCGAACCTGCGACCGATAGCTTAGAAGGCTATTGCTCTATCCAGCTGAGCTACTGCACCATACTTTATAAAGTATAGCAAACGAAAACATTTTTGTAAAGAAAAATG
>DUUN01000371.1 GCA_012841535.1 Gallicola sp.
ATTGATCTTTATTATCGTCAAATTTTATTTCTTTTATAATCATAGTAATACTAAAGAATAAATAACTGGAATTAGCATAGATAAAATAAGTAGAAATGATACAATTCTTATAAATTTATTTCTTTTTTTCATAGTTCACCTCTTATGTATAAGATTTTATCATATTAATTACCATATTTAAAATTTCTATATGATAACTTGTAATTTATATTATTAATGTTAAAATATTTATTGAAAGTTGGGATGAAATGGAATTATATAGAGATAAACTATTAGTAGAATTAGGTATAAAAATATATGACTTAGAAAAAAAACATGAACGTAAAAAAGAAATAAATGAGTTAGAAGTAAGAAAACATTTAAAAGAGAAGTATATTTTATTAAAGCTAAGAGAAATAGAAATAGTTCAAAATATAAAAGTTAATAAAAACACAGATATACCTAATTGGTTACCATATATTGATTATATTGTAAAAAACGAGTATATAAATAAAGATATTTTAAAATCCAATAATGTAGACAATTCTAAAAATCTAAGAAAAATTTTTGCAAATATTAAATATCTTTTATATGAAGAATTGTATACAGAAGATAAAATATTTATTAGGGATTTACAAAGTAAAGTGGAGGCTGCGTATAAAAACAAAAATATTAAATTATTAAAATTTTATGAAAGGATTTCCTTTGATATTTTTAATAAAAAAATTTCCAATGGAAGTATTTCACAAGATGTTCTAGAGTACTCTATAAAAAAACTAGAGGAAGAAAATAAAAAAGAAGATATAAAACTAAATAAAATTAGAGAAGATATTTTTAAGAACATTGACAAATTAGATAAACTTATTAAAGAAATAAATGATATATTTTTAATGTCAATACCAGAACAAGAAGATATTTATATTATGTAGGAGGAGCTATGGCAGAATTTAAATTTGAAATTGTAGAAAACTTAGGTATACTTTCAGAAAATGCAAAGGGTTGGAGAAAAGAACTAAATTTAGTTAGTTGGAGTGAGCGTGAACCAAAGTATGATATTAGAGAATGGAATCCAGATCATACAAGAATGAGTAAGGGTGTTACTTTTACAAAGGACGAATTAATGATTTTACAAGAATTATTAAAAGAAGAATTGGAATAATTGATTTATTATAGTTCTAATGATATAATTTTGTAGATTAAATATATTAAGTTTTATGGAAGTATTAAGTACAAGGACTATTGTAGAGAGCTGTGGCTTGGTGAAACACAGTATAGTTTAAATACTGAACTTGTCCATATTATACTTAAACGGGACACCGATAAATGTATTAAAGAGGGTTTAACCAATAAGAGTGGTACCGCGAATTCAACTTTCGTCTCTTAATTAGAGATGGAAGTTTTTTATTTTGAGGAGGAAATTATGGAAAACTATAATCCTAGTGCTATAGAAAAAAAATGGCAAAAACATTGGGATGATTTTAAACCATTTAAAACAGAGATTAATAAAGATAAAGAGAAATTTTATGCATTAATAGAATTTCCTTACCCGTCAGGAGAAGGTCTTCACGTAGGACATCCTAGACCATATACTGCCTTAGATATTGTATCTAGGAAAAGAAGATTACAAGGTTATAATGTACTATATCCAATGGGATGGGATGCTTTTGGATTACCAGCAGAAAATTATGCTATAAAAAATAAGATTCATCCAGCAGTAATTACTGAAAAAAACATACAAAGATTTAAAGAGCAGTTAAAATCAATTGGACTATCTTTTGATTGGGACAGAGAAATAAACACAACAGATCCAAATTATTACAAATGGACTCAATGGATTTTTATAAAAATGTTTGAAAAGGGATTAGCTTACAAAAAAGAAATGCCTATTAACTGGTGTCCTTCTTGTAAAGTTGGTTTAGCAAATGAAGAAGTAGTTGGTGGACTTTGCGAGCGTTGTGGTGCTGAAGTTGTTCATAGAGTAAAAAATCAATGGATGTTAAAAATTACAGAATATGCCAATAGACTAATCGATGATTTAGCTGAGGTTGATTATCCGGAAAAAATAAAATCACAACAAATCAATTGGATAGGAAGATCATACGGATGTGAATTGAATTTCTCTATAAAGGATTCTGAAGAAAATATTAAGGTTTACACGACAAGACCAGATACGATTTTCGGGGCAACCTATATGGTTGTAGCTGTGGAGCATCCATTAATAGAAAAATTCAAAGATAGAATTACAAACTTAGAAGAAGTTGAGAGTTATAAAAAAGAAGTAATAAAAAAATCTGAATTCGAAAGAACGGAACTAAATAAAGATAAGACAGGTGTAGAATTAAAGGGAATAAAGGCTATTAATCCTTTAACAGGAAAAGATATTCCTGTTTATGTTTCAGACTATGTACTAATGACATATGGTACAGGTGCTATTATGGCAGTACCAGCCCACGATACTAGAGATTATGAATTTGCTAAAAAATTTAATTTAAATATTGTTGAGGTTGTTTCTGGAGGAGACATATCTGAAGAAGCCTATACCGATACTGATAAAGGAGTTTTAATAAATTCTGGTTTTTTAAATGGTCTTGAAGTAGAAGAGGCTAAAAAGAAAATTATTGAATATATAGAAGATAATAATCTAGGTCACAAAAAGACTAATTTTAAACTTAGAGATTGGATTTTTTCTAGACAAAGATACTGGGGAGAACCAATACCTTTAGTTTATTGTGACGATTGTGGATGGGTGGCTGTACCAGAAGATAAATTACCTGTAAAATTGCCAGATGTAAAAGAATACGAACCAACTGATGATGGTGAATCACCACTAGCTAAAATAGACTCTTTTGTTAATACTACTTGTCCTAAATGTGGTAAAAAAGCAAAAAGAGAAACCGATACTATGCCTCAATGGGCAGGCTCATCATGGTATTATATGAGATACATGGATCCACACAATAATGAAGAATTAGCAAGTAAAGAAAGTATTGATTATTATGGACCTGTAGATTGGTATAATGGAGGTATGGAACATACTACTCTTCATCTATTATACTCTAGATTTTGGCATAAGTTTTTATATGATATTGGTGTTGCAAATACTAAAGAGCCATATATGAAAAGAACTAGCCATGGTATGATTTTAGGAGATAATGGTGAAAAAATGTCTAAGTCTAGGGGAAATGTAATTAACCCAGACGATATTATTAGAGATTTTGGTGCAGATACATTAAGAACCTATGAAATGTTTATAGGGGATTTTGAAAAATCTGTTCCATGGTCAGAAAATGGTGTAAAAGGTTGTAGAAAATTCTTAGATAGAGTTTGGAAATTACAGGAAATTGTTGTCGATGGAGATGAATATTCTAAAGAGTTAGAATCTGCAATTCATAAAACAATAAAAAAAGTATCTAGTGATTTTGAAACTTTAAAATTCAATACTGGTATAGCACAATTAATGACCTTGTTAAATGACTTTTTAGCAAAAGGACAAATTACTAAGGAAGACTTAAAAACATTTTTAATACTATTAAATCCAGTAGCACCTCATATTACAGAAGAAATATGGGAAAGATTTAATTTTGCAGATCATATTTATCAACAAAAATGGCCAGAATATGATGAAGAGAAGACAAAAGATGATGTGATTAATTTACCAGTTCAAGTAAATGGGAAATTAAGAGCTAATATAGAAATTTCAATAGATGAGGAAGAAGAAAGTATTTTCAATAAAGCAATTGCTAACGAATCTATTAAAAAACATATTGAGGGGAAAGACATAATTAAGAAAATTTATGTAAATGGTAAAATATACAAT
>DUUN01000847.1 GCA_012841535.1 Gallicola sp.
ACTTTATATTATAATAGATTTTAATGATTAATACCTATCTTTATGCTAAAATATAAGTATTCTTAACATATAGGAGTTTATATGGAAAATTTTTCAAATCTATTTTTAATTTTTATAACCTATAGCTTTCTTGGTTGGATTGTAGAAAGTGTTTATTGCTCACTAGGGGAAAAAAAAGTCATTAATAGAGGCTTTTTAATTGGTCCCTATTGTCCTATTTATGGATTTGCTGCTGTTTTAATAATTGTATTCCTGTCAAAATACAAAAACGATATTTTACTTTTATTTTCATTAAGTGTTGTTTTTTCTGGAATTATTGAGTATATTACAAGCTATTTGCTAGAAAAAATCTTCAAACTTTCACTATGGGACTATAGTAGCCATAGATTTAATTTAAATGGGCGAATCTGCTTAAAAAATCTGATTTTATTTGGAGTTTTGGCTATTTTAGTTATAGAGTTTATAAATCCTGTAGTAGAAACAATTTATAGTGCTATTCCAAAAATATCGGTAGTAATAATTTTTGTTATCTCCTTAACCTTGTTTGTAACAGATTTAATTTTAACAGTTATTGCAGTATTGGATATTAAGGAATTAACAAATACAACTTTAAACTTAGACCAACTTACTATTGTTAGAGATGGTTTTCTAGAAGATCTTGAAAATAAAGGAGAAGATTTTGTAGAAAGTCTAGAATTTAAAGGAGAGAGTATTAAAAATAATCTAGGAAATAAAACAGCCTATATTAAAAATACAATAAAAGTTAAAAGTAATAATGTACTTGAAATGATTTCTAAAAGAAATAAAATCAAATTAAATTTTATACATAAAAGATTTATTGAAGCCTTTCCTAATTTAAAGCCTTTGGAAAAAAATAAATCCTTTAATCTTTTAAAAAATAAATTAAAAAATTTAAAAAAATAATCTTTGTGTTTCCACAAAGATTATTTTTTATTTAAATATCCCAAATTTCATTAGCATATTCTCTAATTGTTCTATCGGAAGAGAACTTTCCTGCATTTGCAATATTCTTTAATGATTTTCTAGCCCATGATAAACTATCCCTATATTCCTTATCAATTTTTTCATGTGCTTCTATATAGGAATGGAAGTCCTTTAATACAAAATAAGCATCTGGTCTTTCATTTTTATTTGCAATTAAGCTATTGTAAATCTCTAAGAACATATATGAACCATTGTCATTTATTTTATCTGATTTTAGAATATCTACAGTTTCTTTAATTACTTCATCATTTAAATATAGTTTTTCAGGGTCGTAACTATCTTCAATTGCTTTTAATTCTTCAACCTTTGCACCAAATACAAAGTTTGCATCCTCTCCTGCTTCTTTGAAAATTTCAATATTTGCACCATCATAAGTTCCTAAGGTTAATGCACCATTTAACATAAATTTCATATTTCCAGTACCGGAAGCTTCTTTTCCTGCTGTTGATATTTGTTCTGATACATCTGCTGCTGGATATATTTTTTCACCATAGGAAACCCTGAAGTTTTCAACAAATACTACTTTTATTTTCTTAGAAACAACAGGATCATTGTTAACTAATTTAGCAATTTCATTTATAAATTTAATTATGGACTTAGCTCTAAAGTATCCTGGAGCAGCCTTACCTCCAAAAATAAAGGTTCTTGGAACTAAATCAATTTCAGGATTCTTTTTAATCTTATTATATAAATAAACAATATGAAGGGCATTTAATAATTGTCTTTTGTATTCATGTAGTCTTTTTACTTGAATATCAAATATTGAATTAGGGTCAATATCTACTCCTTCATTTTCTTTAATATATTTTGCAAGTCTTACCTTATTGTTATACTTAATTTCATTTAATCTTTTTAAAACTGTTTCATCATCTAAATATTTTTCAAGTTCCTTAAGTTTAGATAAATCCAATATCCAATTATCACTACCTAATAATTCCGTAATGTATTTAGATAATTCCCTATTACTATAAACTAACCATCTTCTTGGAGTAATTCCATTTGTTTTATTTAAAAACTTACTTGGATATAGTTTATACCAATCTTTTAAAGTATCTTTTTTTAAGATTTCAGTATGAAGTTCTGCAACACCATTTACTTTTATTGATGTATGAATAGCTAAATTAGCCATTTTCACAGTTCCATCAGATACTATTCTCATTTCCTCTATTTTTTCCTTAGTGTATTTAGCTTCTTTTAATTCTGCTATAAATCTTCTATCTATTTCTTTTATAATTTCAAAACATCTTGGATTTACAGTTTCAACAATATCTACACTCCATTTTTCCATAGCCTCTTGTAAAATAGTATGGTTTGTAAATGCAAAAACTTTTTTTGTGATTTTCCAAGCCTCATCCCATGACAGGAAGTTTTCATCTAATAAAAGTCTCATTAATTCTGGAATTGCCATAACTGGATGAGTATCATTTAATTGAAATATATGATACTTACTAAAGTTTTTAAACTTAATGTCCAGTGGAAAATGTTGTTTATATTTACTTACAATATCCTGTATTGATGCAGATACGAAAAAGTATTGTTGTTTTAATCTTAAGATTTTTCCTGCTTTTTGACTATCATTTGGATAAAGTACCCTTGTAATATCCTCTGCCCTATTTTTACTAGACATACTATCGTCATAAAGAGAATTGTTGAATTTAGAAAAATCAAATCCGTCAATAGCTTCTGCTTGCCATAATCTTAAGGTGTTAATATTTTTATTTCTATATCCTATCATAGGGGTATCGTAAGGTACAGCAAGAACCTTTTGGTCTTTAAAGTTAACTATTTTAGTATCTGCTTGTTTTCTTAATGACCAAGGATCTCCTAAAGCAGTCCAATCGTCGCCTTCTTCCATTTGAAAACCCTGTTTAAAATATTGCTTAAAAAGCCCTTGAGAATATCTTACTCCGTAACCTTGTAATGGCAAATCTTCAGTAGCTGCTGATTCCATAAAACAAGCGGCAAGTCTTCCTAAGCCTCCGTTTCCAAGAGCTGGATCTTCTTCAATTTCCTCTAAAGCAGAAAGTGAAATTCCCAATTCATCTGCTATTTCTTCAGCTTCGTTATTTAAACCATAGTTTAAAATATTATTTCCAAAAGATCTACCTATTAAAAATTCTGCTGAAAAATAATAAGCATTTCTTCTTTCTTTATTTTTTTTAGTTGTTTTGGCCCAATCTTCCTTTATGTCGTCCATAACCATTATAGCCGATGCTTCATATTTTGCTTGAGGACTAATTTCATCTATGCCTTTCCCAGTTTTATATAAAACTATGTCCTTAATTTGTTCTACTATTCTATCTTTTTCCATATTAAATCTCCTAGTTCCTTTTTATATATTTATATATTTTAATAGTTTA
>DUUN01000861.1 GCA_012841535.1 Gallicola sp.
TAAAACTTAAAAATAAGTATAGAAATGAATTTGCTTTAAATGATAAAAATGTTGAAAAAATATGCAGTAGACTTAATATACTTAAAAATTCAAATATAGATAAGAAAATACTATCAGAATTTATTTCGGATATTATTGATGAAAATGCTATTTCAAATGATTTAGATACCATCATTATTTCTAAATTTAGAATTGCTCTAATTGATTGCTTTGAAGAATTTGTATTGAATTTCAAAAATTTATATAATCAAATTCAAATATCAGAAGAAGAAATAAAGAGAATAAATAATTTAGATACACTATTATCTATCGTTAGTCTTATCGAACACAATGATGACATTGATAAATTAATATCAAATCAGTTTAATACTATTGAAAGTAATAACAAAAAAAATATTTTACTTAAATTAATAGATGTTATACCAAACTACAATTTTATATATTACATTGATGTAAAAAAAATGTTAGATAGTGATAAAAATGAAATATATTTACAAATTTGTAAAAAAAATATTTCTGATAATGAAAAATTAGAATTATTGCTTTATCTCGATTATAATAATAGTAATATAGCTGATGAATTAATATCTGGGAAAAATATTAACGAAGAAAAGCTTATTTCATATTTAAATAGGCAAAACACTTGTTCAGAATTGTGCAAATCATATATTAATAATAGTAATAAAGTATTTACTATTTCTGATGTTATATATAATTCGTTGGATAAAAATAGTGAAAAATATCATGCTTATTATATGTTAAAACATCATAAAATATCTGATACTTGTGATGCCAAAATGTTAAGTGAAATTTTTCTAAATTATTCTTGTCCTGAGATTCTAGATTGTTATAAAAATAATAGTATAATTGGTATTCTAAAAAAACAAGGAGTATATAGAAAATTTAGTTCTAATAATGTATCTAAAGAAAAAATGTTGTTATTGACAATAGTTCCACAAACTAAGGATATGGTATCTTCAATCATAAGTAATGATAGTATTTCACAAGATAATAAACGCGCTTATATAGAAAACATTAATGAGATAAGTAAGGATGCTTCCATATATATTACCAGTTTAATAAAAAAATCGACACCAATAGCATTACTAAAGGCAGTTGATAAAAATAGAGGTAAAATATATTCTTCTTTTGATAAAACCTATAAAACAAGAGTAAAAAAAGATTTGAATAAAATAATACCAAAAGAAGACCCAGTCCAATCATCGGACTAGGTCTTCTTTTTTCTTATCTTTATTTCTTGGTTTAATAATAATCGTATCATCAATGGCTTTAGTTTCAATTATTTTAATAGATTCTGTTAATTGTTCCTGTGGTTTATAATTAATATATTGCTGATTTTTAGCTTCTATTATATTAACAATCATATCCAATCTATTTTGATACATATGGGAGTAGGTATTTAGTGTTTCATCAATTTTAGTATGTCCTAAATATTTAGCAACTAAAGTTATATTAGCACCACTATCAATAAGTAATGATGCACAACTATGTCTAAAATCATGTATTCTAATGTTTTTAACATTAGCTTTAATTGCATTTTTAAAATTCCTATCTCTTAATGTAGTTTCTGCTAAAGGATCAACATTTCCAAATACATACCAGTTATTTTTAAAACCATAATAATTTCCATTTTCATTATATAATCTTTCTAAATCATCAAGTAAAAAATTTGGAATGGGTATAGTTCTATAACTTGAACTTGTTTTGGGACTAGTAACGGTATATGATTTTCCAGTTTTACTATTAGGAATAGGAACTATGTTTTTATTAACACTTAAAGTACCTCTATTAAAATCTATATCATTCCAGGTTAATCCTCTAAGCTCACCATTACGTAATCCACAATAGAATAGAGTTTGAAAAACACATCTAAATACTAAATTATCTTCAACAGATAAGAATTTATGAAATTCATCAGGTGTATAAAATAACATCTCTTTTTTTCTTTCATTTGGATTAGTAAAGTTAGTCATTTTATTATAGATTTTATGAAAACTTATATCGTACCATTTTGTACCAAAATTCATTAATGCTTTTAAATATTTATATATACCATTTTTATATTTAGTAGATATAGGTTTAGCATTAACGGTTTGTCTCCATATTTCATAATGTCTTATATTGAAATCAACTAATTTTATATTTTCAAGTGGCTGTAAGTAAGGGCACATATTTCTATAGTTATAAAGGGTAGTTACTTTA
>DUUN01000046.1 GCA_012841535.1 Gallicola sp.
CAGTCATTCCTCTAATGGCACCTGCTCCTTTTGGTATTACATTCATAACACTGGCTCCTTTAGCTAAACCACCCATCACACCTGCTTTAGCTATATTAAGTCCCATGCCAGCACCTGCTCCCATCATTACCGTAGTTTGAATATCATTAAAGGCACTCATTGCTCCTATGTTTTCACCTAATAAATTAGAAACTATATTTGGTGATGTTATTACAAATAACAAACCTCCTACCAGCAATAAAATGGAAGTCATAATATTATTACTTTTATCAACTGTTGAACCAAATACATTAATCAGTAATCCTAAACAAATAAATTGGATTCCCGTTACTAAAAATAATGCGATTACACCTTTCATCCATGTATGAAAAGCTTTACTTTTAGGATTAGTTAAAGCCGTTGCAACAACGGGACCGATTATTCGGTAAAGTGCTAATTCAACCACTCTCTTAGCCATTTGAATACCTATAAATAGTAATAAAAATAATATTAATATACTTACAATAATCAACATAAATAAATTAAAGTCGTATTTATATACATCCTTTTTAAGTATGCCTTGATCATATGTAGCGTTATAATCTGCAGTTTTCCAATTCTTTACAAAATATTCTTTATCTTCTGGTTTCATATTACCATTATTCGACATTGATTCCATTACTGCACTTGATATTTGATTTTCTACACCACTTGCACTATTATTTACTTTAATAATTGCGTCCGTTAAAGATGTAGAAAACTGATATCCAAAATTAAAGACCGGCGTTATTAAAAACATAACTACAATAGCTATTATAATACCTTTAAATACAGATAATGGCGTTTGATCATTATCACTTTTTAAAATATGATTTACTACAAACTCAAGCATTACTTTTAATACTATCCAAGCACTAGCAAATATAATTGCTCCACCAAATAAAGTATTAACGTATTCATTATCAAAAAACTTAAATCTCCACACTTCATTTATAATAGAAAACATTCCATCTAAAAGTAATAAAGACCCTTTTGCTAACATCCATAAAATAGAGCGAATAGCTCCTATCACCCAACCTGATTCTATTTGTTCAATATTAAGGATTAACATTATAAAATACTCCCCTACTTATATGTTCTACCTCTTTTTCATTATTAAATGGTAATTTCCGATTATGTTTAATAATAACCTCAATTTCTAACTTTTCAAATTGATCTAATCTTCCATACTTAGAAACATTAATTTTATAATCTTTACTAAAATCATCTAAATCTGTTTTTAATTGTTCTTCGACATTTTCAGTATAACCACTTTCTATTTCTATTAAATTTATTAAGCGGTTTCTAATTTGAACAGCTTGTTGTTTAACTAAAATTTCTTCTGAAAAGAATAACATACTAACAAACATAGTCATACTAATAAAAATAATCATAATAACATCAAAAATACTTTTCATTAAAACTTCACCTCACTAAATATATTCGAAAACATATATAGAGCTAGTGAGAAGATCAATACTAACATTGTTACAATAGTCATATTTGGTAATAGCCATAAAAACCTTTTCTTCTTTTCAATTAATTCTTCTATTTCATTATCATATAATCTTGATATCATCTTTTCTAAGCTAATTAGATATTCCTTTTTCATTGAATGTTCACTAAACGTGTAAATGACAATCATAACTTGATAAGCTTCTGAAAACTCCATTTTCTCAGCAAATTTTATATATGGTTTAATAGACTTATCAACATCTATATCATTAATTAACTCTATTAAATATTTTCTTATAGGTTCATCAGTATATTCAACTAGTTTATTTAATGCTTGATAAATGTTATTAGTTTTAATTAATATCAATAATTTTTTCATAAAGGATGGAAACATTCTTTTTTTAATAATGATTAATTTATTTCTTTTCTTTTTTATATCGTAATATTGATATTTGTAATATAAGA